>CBDUCG010000041.1:0-15001 GCA_965365595.1 uncultured bacterium | reverse complement strand
GATTTTTCCACTTCTGGTTCAGTCTTTGCTTCGGGAGCTTCTGCTTCTACCACCAGTACTTCTTCAGTTGGCTCAGCTTCAGCCTTTTTTTCTACTACTGCATCCTTCGCTTCAGCCTCAACTGCTTCTTCTTTTGGTGATTCTTCCAACTTTGCCTCAACTTCTTCAACCACCGCTTCAACTGTTTCTGCAACTGCAACTGCTTCAGCGGCTTTTTTCTCTTCATCTTCTATTAGACCAAGCTCTTCTGCCGATTCTTTTTTGGAGCTTTTTGATTTTGAAGCATCCTCTTTAGCTTTTGGTGTGGATTTCTTTTTAGGAACAGTTTTTTTCTTTTTCTTTTTGGCTTTATACTCCTCTCCCACAAGCTCAATTACAGAAATCGGTGTGTTATCTCCTTTTCTGAACCCTAGTTTTGTTATCCTTGTATAACCACCGGGGCGGTCTTTAAATTTTTCTGCAAGCTCGTCAAAGAGTTTTCTCAAAACTTCTTTGTCCCTAACATAAGCTCCAGCCTGTCTTCTTTTATGAAGTGAGCCGTCTTTTGCCAGAGTTATTATCTTTTCTGCAACCCTTCTAATTTCTTTCGCTCTTGTGTCAGTTGTTTTTAGTCTCTCATTACGAAACAAATCGGTAACCATGTTACGAAGCATAGACTTTCTATGTTTAGTAGTTACTCCAAGTTTTCTTCCAATTCTTTTGTGTCTCATCTTCTAATCTCCAATTTGTCTGCAATTAATTATTGTGTGGCCAACTTTTCTCCATGTTTTTCTTTTTCAGCCTCAAATACTTCCGTATCTATGGCCAATCCCAGACCAAGTCCCATTTCTTCGAGCCTTTCTCTGATCTCAAATAATGATCTTTTACCAAAATTTTCTAAATTCAACAGATCATCTTCAGTTCTCTGTACCAAATCGCCTGCGTATTCGATACTGGCTTTTCTCAAACAGTTAAGAGATCTTGCTGAAAGGTCCATCTCTTCAATCGTATTGAATAATATTTCTTCGGTACCCTTAATCTCCTGTTTCTCTTCACTCTCGGGTACTTCATCTATTTCGGATTCGTCAAAGTTAATGAATATTGTAAGCTGATTCTTTACAATCTTGGCGGCATAAGCCAAAGCATCTTCAGCCAAAATTGTTCCGTTTGTCCATATTTCAAGTGTAAGCCTCTGAAAGTCAGTACGTCTTCCTACCCTTGAGTTTGTGACCGCGTAATTTACTTTTCTTACAGGGGAAAATAATGCATCAACCGGTATCACCCCTATTGTTGTCTGTAGCTCTCCCCTTCTCTCAACAGCTTCATATCCACGACCCATTTCAACTGTCATTTCCATTTCCAGCTTGGCGCCTTCAGCCAATGTAGCAATATGATGATCTGGGTTTAATATTTCGACATTCTGATTAAGAATTATATCTCCGGCTTTGATGCTGCATTCCCCACTCGCGCTTACTGTAATAATCTGTTTCTCATAGGAATGCATTTTTAATTCTATACCTTTCAAGTTTAAAATAATTTCTGTTACATCTTCTTTAACACCCGGAATTGATGAAAATTCGTGCAATACTCCGTCTATTTTAATTGAGGTAATAGCGGGCCCCTGAATTGATGATAGCAGAACCCTCCTCAATGCGTTACCTAAAGTGACTCCATAACCCCTCTCCAGAGGCTCACAAATGAATTTTGAGTAAAATGGAGTAGCACTCTTTTCTTCTTTTTCTATCCTCTTAGGTTTAATAAGATCTTGCCAGTTTTTTTGAAAATCTTTCACCGTATCTTCCTCCATTTTATCAATCTTGCCATAATTTACTCTTAATTAACTAAAGTTTTGTAATACTTCTCTCTTATACTCTTGAATAAAACTCTACAATCATCTGCTCATCAATTGGGAACGTGATATCATCTCTTTCCGGAAGTCTTGTTACTGTTCCAATATAGTCCTCTTCGTCGAGGATTAACCATTCTGGAATTCCCCGTCTTGATCTAAATTCAAGAGCTTCATGTATTCTTTGCAGTTTTTTGCTTTTCTCTCTTATCTCAATTTTATCTCCTTCCTGAACCATATATGAAGGAATATTAACAACTTCTCCATTCACAAGAATGTGCTTGTGGCTAACCAGCTGCCTTGCATCATTTCTTGAACTGCCTAAACAGAGTCGGAAAACCGTATTATCAAGTCTCCTCTCTAACAGGGAGAGAAGTATAAAACCGGTTACACCTTTAATGTGTGAAGATTTTATAAAATATTTCTTGAACTGTTTTTCCCTAAGGCCATACATCCTTTTAACTTTCTGTTTTTCTCTTAAACGAACGCCATACTCGGAGAATTTGCTGCGAAACTTACCGTGTTCACCAGGAACCTGGTCAGGTCTTTTTTCAATAGCAGTTTTACCGTTATAACTCCTTTCTCCTTTCAGAAAAAGGTTAACGCCTTCTCTCCTTGAAATCCTATCTGTTGGCCCTGTATATCTTCCCATGTACTATAAAACCTCCTTAAAAATCAACAAGATTGTAGTTAAACTCTTCTTCTTCCCGGCGGTCTGCAACCATTGTGAGGAATTGGAGTTACGTCTCTTATGAAAGTTACTTTTAGTCCCGCTGCCTGAATTGACCTAATTGCAGGCTCTCTTCCGGGACCTGGCCCTTTTACATAAATCGAAACACTCTTCATTCCGATAGCCGCTGCCTTTTTAGCTGCGTCCTCAGCAGCTATTTGGGCTGCAAAAGGAGTGCCCTTTCTCGTACCCTTAAAACCTTTCGTTCCCCCGCTTGACCATGCTACAACATTGCCGCCTGTGTCGCTTATGGTAATAATAGTATTATTAAAGGTGGCCTGAATATTTATAACCCCTTGTTCTACAAATTTTTTCGCTTTCTTTTTTCCGCTTTTTTTAGTAGCCATTACTTATCTCCAAAAGATTATTATTTGCCGGCCTTTTTCTTCTTGGCAATTGCAGTTCCGCGAGGGCCTTTACGTGTTCTTGCGTTAGACTTGGTCTTTTGCCCTCTTGTCGGAAGCCCCGTTCTGTGTCTAATGCCTCTGTAGGATCCTATCTCAACCAGACGTCTGATATTGGTCTGAACCTCTTTTCGAAGTTCCCCCTCAACCGTGTATTTGGTTTCGAGTATCTCTCTTATTGAAGCTACTTCCTGGTCTGTAAGGTCCTTTGATTTAGTATTAACATCAATCTTCGCTTCTTTTAATATTTCGTTTGATATAACATTCCCTACCCCATAAATATAGGTAAGACCTATGACAATTCTCTTTTCAAGTGGGATATCAACACCCGCAATTCTAGGCATATCTCTCTCCTTCTACCCTTGCTTTTGTTTATGTCTTTTATTTGTGCAGATTACTCTTATCACACCTTTTCTCTTGATTATTCTGCACTTATCACAAATTTTCTTAACTGATGCTCTAACTTTCAACTTACTTACCTCACAGTACTTATTTTCTCAATCTGTAAGTAATTCTTCCCTTTGAAAGATCATATGGAGACAACTCAAGCTTCACTTTATCTCCGGGAAGAATTCTTATAAATCGAGTTCTCATTTTTCCAGAAACATACGCTAACACTTCATGCCCCTGTCCCCCATCAACTTCTACTCTAAACATGGCGTTGGGAAGCGCCTCTATTACCGTACCTTCAAATTCTATTCTTTCTTCTTTCGCCATATCTCCCCTAAATTACTGAGTTAAAATTACCGGACCATTTTCGGTAACCGCTACAGTATGCTCAAAATGAGCAGAAAGTGTACCGTCTACTGTTACAGCTGTCCATCCGTCCTCTAAAATTTTAATATCCGGTTTCCCTACGTTTACCATAGGCTCGATAGCAATCACCATTCCCGGTTTTAACTTAATTCCATTGCTACGGTTACCGTTTTTCGGAACAAAATTGGGAACTTGAGGGTCTTCGTGCAAACTCTTTCCGATCCCATGCCCTACAAACGACCTTACTATTGAAAAGCCCATGTCTTCTACGTAAGACTGTATCGCACCCGAAACTTCATAAAGATTTTTATCGGGTAACGCTTCCTGAATACCTTTTAAAAGAGATTCTTCGGTCACTTTCAGAAGCTTCTCCGCCATTGAAGAAATTTCTCCAACCGGAACAGTAACTGCAGAATCACCATAAAATCCATCCAGAATTACTCCAAAATCAATCCCGACTATGTCACCTTCTTTTAATATCTTTTTCTTTGAAGGTATACCATGAACAACTTCGCTGTTTATTGCGAAACAAACTGATCCCGGATAATCGGAATACCCTTTAAAAGCAGGTTTCCCGCCTCTTTTTATCGCAACCTCTTCAGCTTTCTTATCAAGATCCCAAGTCGTTACTCCCGGTTTGACCATCTCTTTAAGAGTATTAAGCGCTTCAACAACTATCTGAGCGGCTGAGCGCATCTTGTTAATTTCTTCCTTACTCTTTAAATGAATCATTGGTCTACTTTGTTCAAAACTTCTTTAATTCTGCCAAAGACTTCGTCGATCGTCCCCATTCCGTCTACCTCAGACAAGATCCCTTCTTTTTGGTAAAAAGATTTTAAAGGCTCTGTCTGGTTGCGATATACACTAAGACGATTCTTCACAACATCCTCAGTATCGTCTTCCCTTCCCTCGATTTTTGCTCTCTCCAAAATCCTTTCTATTATTTCTTCATCTTTGACTTCAATCGAAACAACAGTGTCAATAGATTCATTTTCTTGCTTAAGCATAGAATTTAAAGCTTCAGCCTGTGCGATAGTGCGGGGGAATCCGTCCAGCATGAATCCTTTCTTCGCATCATCTTCTTGTATTCTATCTTTAATAATCCCAATTATCACATCATCCGGAACAAGCTCACCCTTATCCATATATGATTTTGCAAGCGTTCCAAGCTCCGTTCCGTTTTTTACGGCTGCTCTAAGCATATCACCTGTCGAGATGTGAGCAGCAACATAATTTTCAGAAATCTTGTTGGCCTGAGTCCCTTTTCCGGCTCCAGGCGGTCCAAATAAAATTAATCTCATATTCTTAACGTCCCATTATTATACATTATACCTTTTAGGCCCCTTCATTCCTTTTTTCTTCACAAACCCCTCGTAACTATGTGTAATCAGGAACGATTCGACTTGCTGTACAAAATCCAGAGTCACACCTACAACAATAAGAAGCGATGTTCCACCGAAATAGAAAGGCAAATTAAAGGGCTCTCTCTGCAAAAATGAGGGGATTACACATACAAAAGCTACATAAACAGCCCCGATAAATGTTATTCGGCCAAGTATCTTATCAATATATTCCGCAGTTTTTTTGCCGGGCCTGATTCCCGGAACAAACCCGCCGTTTTTTCTGAGATTGTCCGCCAGATCGTCAGGATTATATATTACAGCAGTATAGAAATAAGCAAAGAAAATAATCAGTCCGGCAAAAATTAGATTGTAAATTATAGCATTGTTAAACAGCAGATCAGATGCATCTCTTAAAAACTGCACGTTTACGAATGTAAGAATGGTAGCCGGGAAAATCAAGAGTGAAGATGCAAAAATTGGCGGAATAACGCCGGCAGTATTTGTTTTAAGAGGTAAATGCGAAGACTGCCCTCCGTATACCTTTCTTCCCACAACACGCCTTGGATATTGAACGGGTATTTTTCTGTACGATCTCTCCACATAAACGATGAATGCTATAATTGCCAGCAATAGTATGAAGATGAGAATCACACCGAATACAGTTAACTCACCTGTGTCAATCAGTCTGACAATATCCCAAAAAGCGCTCGGCAAGCCGACTATGATTGAGGCCATAATAATTAATGAGATACCGTTTCCTACACCACGCTCGGTAATCTGTTCACCTATCCACATTACGAATAGCGAGCCCGCAGTCAGTGTTAGAACTGTGGTGATTCTAAAAGCCCAACCGGCATTTTGCACAATTGTTGCGCCTTGTCCCATACCGCCTTCTAAAGTTAGAGCCAGCATTAAACCCTGAACTACGCAGATTAAAACCGTACCGTATCTGGAATACTGGTTAATTTTCCTTCGACCGGCCTCTCCCTCTTTTTGCATTGCTTCCAATGTAGGAAAAGCCTTTACCAGAAGCGACATAATAATAGAGGATGTGATGAACGGCATTACACCCAAAGCAAAAACTGATGCACGCTCAAGAGCACCGCCTGAAAACATATTTAAAATGTCAAAGATCGTCCCGCTTGCAGTCTGCTCAAATAGCTTTACAATCTGCTCGGGGTCAATACCGGGAAGAGGAACAAACACGCCCAGTCTATATACAATGAGCATCAAAGCCGTGAAAAGTAACCGCTTGTTTAGCTCTGGTATCCTGGGTATAGAACCTACATTACTATTCATATGGTGTCTGCCTTCCCACCCTTTTCTTCAATTTTTTGTATCGCGCCTTTACTGAACGCATCTGCTTTAACTGTGAGAGCAAAGGGCATTTCGCCGTTACCAAGAACTTTGATAGGGTTTTTGCCGCTTGCAAGACCTGCTTTAATTAATTCTTCCGGAGTTACGGTATCTCCCTCGCTAAACTTGCTCAGATCTTTCAGTTTAACAATATCAAAAACGAGCTTGTTAGGGCTCGTAAAACCACGCTTGGGTAATCTCATTTTAAGAGGAGTTTGTCCGCCTTCAAACCATGCCGATACTCCTCCTCCTGTTCGAGAATTTTGTCCCTTATGACCTTTACCGCTTGTTTTTCCGGTACTTCCTGTACCTCTTCCCACTCTTTTTTTATTCTTTTTAGAACCGGGCTGAGGTGATAACTTATTAAGCATAATTTTTTACCTTCTTAAAATGAAGTTCATTTTTTATTGCAAAGAATCAATACTGCTAAAATATACTGCTATAAAACAAAAAGATTATTTCTAATTGAAGTAAGACCTAGGTAGGTCAAGATCCGTAAGCTCTTTGCCTCTAACTTTTGCAACTTCCTCAGGCATTCTCAGCAGCAAAAGTCCGTTTATTACAGCCATTACAACATTAAGAGGATTTGTCGATCCAACAACCTTGGAAAGCACATCATGAATACCTGCAAGCTCTACAACCGCCCTCACAGCTCCTCCAGCTATAACTCCGGTACCAGGGGAAGCTGGTTTTAGCATAACATTGCTCGACACATGCTGCCCGATAACCTCATGAGGGATAGTACTTCCCTGTCTGGGTATCCTAACAAGGCTTTTTTTTGCCTTTTCCATCGCTTTTCTTATAGCATCAGGCACTTCATTTGATTTACCCAAGGCTACACCGATAACTCCATCTTCGTTGCCAACAACAGCAAGCGCAGTAAAATGGAATCTCTTACCACCCTTTGTAACCTTGGCAACTCTTCGGATATCCACTACTTTTTCCTTGAGTTCAAAATCGTTCGGATCAATTTTTTCGTTCTGCAAAGATGCCTCCTAAAATAACTTATCCTATTTCTTTAAAATTTAAGCCCTGCTTCTCTGGCTCCATCGGCAAGAGATTTAACTCTTCCATGAAAAGGGTACCCACCGCGGTCAAAAGAAACTTCTTTAATGCCTTTGGCCAAAGCAAGCTCTCCTAGATATTTTCCAACGGCGTTTGCCGTGTCTGTTTTGCCTTTGTTGTCTTTTTTCAGTCCTTCAATTACCTTTGGAGTTAACGAAGAAGCTGAAACCAGTGTATTCATAGCTGAATCATCTATAATCTGAGCGTAAATGTGCTTAGAAGATTTGAATACGGAAAGCCTTGGTCTCTGAGCGCTTCCGTTTATCAGTTTTCTTACTCTCTTGTGTCTTAAGTTTTTTCTGCTTTTTCTACTAGCTATTTTCATAATTATTTAGCTCCTGCCTTGCCAGGTTTTAATCTTAAAACTTCGTTTGAATACCTGACTCCTTTACCTTTGTAAGCGTCAGGAGATCTTAACTTTCTGATTCTGGCCGCTGTTTCACCTAATAACTGCTTATCGATACCCTCAAGTATAAGACGTGTTCCTCTTTCTTCCACTGTATAAGAAATCCCCTCGGGGAGAGTGTATTCAACAGGATTTGAATATCCCAGGCTAAACGTTAAACCGTCTTTTCCCCGAGCCTCGACCCTGTATCCCACACCTACAATTTCCATGGTAATTTTAAATCCTTCACTTACTCCGGTAACCATGTTCGACAAAAGAGAACGGGTTAATCCATGAAGGGCTTTTAACTTTTTCTCATCACTCTGTCTTTCAACGAGAATATTATTTTCCTCGATCTTTGCGTCTATACCAGGCGGTATTGTCCATGACAGCTTCCCCTTTCCGCCTTCCACCATAACAAGGCTGTTGTTGAAATTAATCTTTACTCCATCTGGAACAGCTATCGGTTTTCTACCAATTCTCGACATTATAATATCCTTATAAAATTGAACAAATAAGCTCTCCGCCTACTCCCTGACTACGGGCCTCGGACCCAGTCATTATTCCCTTTGAAGTAGAGAGAACACAAATTCCCAGTCCACCTTTGACTCTGGGTATCTCCGTTTTATCTACATAAACTCTTCTGCTAGGCTTACTTATCCTTTTGATTTCTTTGATTACACTTTCTTTATCGGGCGTATACGCAAGCTTGATATTTATTACCTTCCTGCCTGACTCTTCCTCAACTTTAACATCGGAAATATATCCTTGCTCTTTCAATATCCTTGCGAGCTCGGACTTAAAATGTGACAAAGGTATTGATACAGTTTTATGATCTGCAATGATACCATTTCTTATTCTTGACAACATATCAGCAATTGGATCTGTCATTTATTATCGCCTCTTACCATAATAGTATTTCTTCTATTGATTCAAACTGATTCTACCAGCTCGACTTTCTGACTCCCGGCAATCTTCCAAAGCTCGCGAGATCTCTGAAACAGAGCCTGCACATATCAAACCTTCTCATATAACCTCTGGGACGTCCGCATAGTTTGCATCTGTTCCCTTTTCTAACTTTGAATTTTGGCTCTCTTTGTGATTTTACAACCAGTGCTTTACGAGTCATTACGTCTCTCTCCTAATTTTTTATGAAAGGCATGCCGAATTCTTCAAGTAGACCTTTCGCTTCCTCATCTGTTTTTGCTGTCGTTACAATAGTAACGTTCATACCTTTTAATGTCTGGACTTTGCTATAATCAATTTCCGGGAATATAACCTGGTCTCTTAAGCCAAGCGTATAATTGCCGCGGCCGTCGAAAGCTTTTGTGGATACACCCCTAAAATCTCTCACCTGAGGCAGCGCCAGACTTATTAATCTGTCTAAAAATTCGTACATATTGGAAGAACGAAGCGTAACCGAACATCCAATAGGCACCCCCTCTCTCAATTTAAATCCGGCAATTGAATTCTTGGCCTTTCTAACAACAGGCTTCTGCCCTGTAATTTTCTCAAGCTCTTCAATAGCTTCATCAATTACCTTATTGTCTTTTCCAGCGTCGCTTAACCTTCCTAGCCCCATATTTATAACAATCTTTTCTACTTTAGGTGTCTCCATTACATTTCCGTAAGAGAACTTCTTTTTTAGGGCAGGCGCTACGTCTAATGTATATATATCTTTTAACCTGGGTGCCATTATTACTTAATCTCCTCACCACTGCGTTTGCTAAATCTTACTTTTTCACCTGTGCTTAGTGTCTTATGCCCTATCCTGCTGGGTTTTTTCTCTGTCGGATCAAACAGCATAAGGTTTGATATATGTATTGGAGCCTCTTTTTCCACTATGCCGCCCGAAGGATTGGCCTGTGTCGGGCGCTGGTGACGTTTTACTATATTCAACTTTTCTACAAGCGCTGTGTTTTTTGACCTCAGCACTTTAAGAACTTTCCCGGTTTTACCTTTTTCTTTACCGGAAATTACATATACCGTATCACCTTTTTTTACATACATTTTTGCTCTTTTGTCTGTACTATTAATTGTCTGAGTACCCACTGTTATACAACCTCCGGAGCTAGTGAAATGATTTTCATAAAGCCCTTGGTTCTGAGCTCACGGGCTATAGGCCCAAACACACGGGTTCCCATAGGTTCGTTTTCCTTGTTTATAAGTACAGCCGCGTTGTTATCAAATCTTACATAAGAACCGTCATTTCTTCTCTGCTCTTTTCTCACTCTAACTATTACAGCCTGATGTACGGATCCTTTATCCACTTTTGCGTTGGGAATGGCCTCCTTTACAGAAACCACAACAACATCGCCAAGACGTGCATATTTTCTGCCCGATCCGCCTAACACCTTAATACAGAACAAACGCTTGGCTCCTGTATTGTCAGCTGAATCCAAATAAGTGGTTGATTGAATCACTTTTAATACTCCCCTTTAATTATGACTGCTCTGTAATTTCAGTTTGTGCAATTTCCGCTAGTTCAGCTTCAATAGGATGTCCTTTCTCCAAGACTTTACTTACTTTCCATCTTTTAGTTTTGCTGTAGGGCCTTCCCTCGAGTATTAGAACTTTATCACCAATATTACATTCCTCTTTTTCATCGTGAACTATGAATTTAGTATTTCTTTTTATTGATTTGTTGTATCTCTTATGCTTCTTGATTTGAATAACTTCTACAACAACGGTCTTATCCATCTTGTCACTGATTACCGTTCCTACTCTGGATTGAAATTTTCCTCTAGCCATATTCCAAACTGCTCCTTAATTAATGCCCTTTTCTTTTTTTATAGTAAGCACCCTAGCAAGATCTCTCTTCAAATTTCTAATTCTCGCAACATTAGTTGTCTGCTGCGTTGCAATCTGAATTCGCAGATTAAATATCTCTTCTTTAAGCTCTACTTCTTTTTTACCTAGTTCCTGTTCTGTTAAATTTCTAAATTCCGTTGCCTTCATCCCAATAGATCCTCCTGGCTCCTGGTAACCATTCTGGTTTTAACAGGAAGCTTATGAGAAGCCAATCTAAATGCCTCTTTGGCCAATTCTTCCGATAGCCCGGCAATTTCATAAATCATTGTTCCTCGTCTAAGCGGGGCCACGTAACCTTCAACATCCCCTTTACCTTTACCCATTCTTGTTTCAGCAGGCTTTTTTGTTATTGCTTTGTGAGGAAAAACCCTGATCCAAAGCTTGGCACCGCGTTTTACATGACGAGTAATTGCAACACGGGCAGCTTCTATCTGCCTTGAGGTTAGCTTACCGCACTCAAGAGACTGAAGACCAAACTCCCCAAAAGCCATAGAAGCACCTTTGGTAGCTTTGCCTCTTATTCTTCCTTTAAACACTTTTCTATACTTAGTTCTCGAAGGTTGTAACATCTTTATTCACCTTTAAACAGCCTGTTTACTTTTTTTCTCCAATACTTCGCCTTTAAAAATCCATACTTTAACACCTATAATTCCATAAGTTGTTTTTGCCTCTGCAAAGCCGTAATCAATATCCGCCCTTAATGTTGTAAGAGGAACTCTTCCCTCTCTGTACCATTCTTTTCTGGCTATTTCAGCTCCGCCCAATCTGCCAGAAACCATAACTTTGATTCCCAATGCCCCCAATCTTTGAGCTGAAGCGATTACTCTTTTCATAGCACGCCTGTAAGCAACTCGTCGTTCGAGTTGAAGTGCTGCGTTTTCAGCCACCAGCTGGGCATCTATCTCAGGTCTTTTGACCTCGCGTATATCAAGATAAATATCTTTTCCGGTCATTTCTGCAAGACGGCGCCTCAACGATTCTATCTCCTGCCCTTTTCTTCCAATAATCATTCCGGGCCTGGCAGAGTTGATAATAATCCTCACTCTTTCAGACGCTGCTCTTTCAAGCTCAATTTTGGATATAGCCGCCTGATAGAACTCGGTTTTTATCACTTTCCTTATCTGCAAATCTTCGTGAAGGAGGTCTGTATATTTTCTTTTCTCAGCAAACCATTTAGAATCCCATGATTTAGTAATTCCCAGTCTAAGCCCGATAGGGCATACTTTCTGACCCAATTTATAGCCCCCTTTCTTCAAGTACTATTGTTATATGACTCATTCTCTTGTTCCTTGCCGTCGCCCTTCCCTGGGCTCTTGCCCTGATTCTTTTAAGAGTAGGCCCCTTAACTGAATATACTTCTTTAATGTAAAGACTTTCGGTATCCGAGTGGCCTTTCTCGGAAGCATTGGCAACAGCCGACTTTAGCAATTTAGCTATGTCGGGAGCTGAACGCTTTCTCGTAGATGAAAGAATAGCAAAAGCGTCTTCTACGCCCGCCCCTCTGATAAGTTCCAATACTACCGAAAGTTTTTTCGGCGATGCTCTATAAAATTTCTTTACAGCTTGAGAAACCATTATTCACCTTTATTAAGTATTTTTCTATCTTTTACCCATTTTTGACTTTTTATCGCCACCTGCGTGACTATGAAAAGTACGTGTAGGGGAGAATTCTCCCAACTTATGGCCAACCATATGCTCTGTAACATAAACCGGAATAAACTTTTTCCCGTTATGAACTGCAAAAGTAAGACCTATCATATCAGGGCTAATCATTGATCCTCTTGCCCATGTCTTGATGATGCGGGGATTGCCCGAAGCTTTTTCAGCCTGTACTTTCTTTTCTAGCTTTTCATTTATGTAAGGTCCTTTCTTACTTGAGCGCGGCATAATCTCTCCTTAATCCATTCCGTAGCCAATTCTTCTACGCTTAACAATATATTTATTAGTTCTTTTGTTATTTCTGGTTTTGTACCCAATTGTGATCCAGCCCCACGGGGAAACAGGATGTGGGTTACCCTTACCGGCCTTGCCCTCTCCACCGCCGTGTGGATGATCAACCGGGTTCATAGCTACACCTCTAACAACAGGTCTTTTACCCATATGACGTTTTCTACCCGCCTTTCCAAGCACTACCAGCTCATGCTCAGTATTGCCGACTCTTCCAATCGTTGCCATACAATCAATGTGTATCAGGCGAGTTTCACCAGAGCTTAATTTTAACTGCGCATATGTGCCTTCCTTAGCAGTTATTTGAGCGGATGTTCCCGCTGCTCGTGAGAGCTTGGCACCACCCTTTGGTTTTAACTCTATATTATGAACAATTGTACCTACAGGAATATTTTTAATTGGGAGCGCGTTACCTACTGAAATTTCAACATTTTCTCCTGATACAATTGTATCTCCAACCTTTAAACCGTCGGGCGCAATAATATAACTTTTAAGCCCATCTGCATAATGCAACAGCGCTATCCTCGAGGAACGATTCGGGTCATATTCAACTGAAGCAACTTTTGCAGGTATATCAAATCTGTTTCTTTTGTAGTCTATCTTTCTGTAAAGACGTTTATGCCCTCCGCCTCTCTGAAATGCAGTTATCCTGCCGTTGGCGTTTCTGCCGCCTTTTCTTCGATTTGGTTCGGTAAGCGGCTTATAGGGCTTGTCTGTTGTTATATCTGCAAAATCGGAACCGGATCTAAATCTAGTTCCCGGAGTTACCGGTTTAAATTTTTTAATACCCATACTTATACTCCCTCATAAAATTCAATAGTCCCTTCTCTCAACTTCACATACGCTTTCTTGATTGAAGATTTTCTCCCGGCTAAACGCCCCATTCTCTTTACTTTCTTTCCTGTTGTAACCAGCGTTCTGACTTTATCCACTTTAACCCCGAAAATCTTTTCCACAGCGTCTCTTATTTCAACTTTATTGGATCTTTTATCAACCGAGAAAACATACCAGCCTATCTCTCTTGAGTCTGAAGATTTTTCAGTTATCAGTGGTTTCTTTATTATCTGTCTTGGATCTTTCAATGTTTCAGAACCTCCTGCGTGCGAGCTAGAGATTCTTCTGTAACGACAAGATTATCAAACTTCAATACATCATATACATTAAGCCCGTCTACATTTATTACTTTTATATTTTTCAGGTTTTTAGCTGACTTCATCAAATTTTCATTTTCGCCGGTTACCACTATTAATGCCGATTTGAGCTCAAATGTTTTAACAAAATCCGCTACTTGTTTAGTTTTAATTTCAGGAAGGCTGAATTCGTTTAACGCTATCAGAACACCTTCAGAATATTTAAGAGATAATGCGCTTATCAGTGCGTTCTTTTTAGTTTTTTTATTAATAGAGTAAGACCAGTCTTTTGGCTTTGGTCCAAAAACCACTCCACCCTTGCGCCATTGAGGGGACCTTATGCTTCCCTGACGCGCACGGCCCATGTGCTTCTGTTTCCAGGGCTTCGCGCCTCCGCCTCTAACTTCTCCACGCTGTTTGGTGGAAGCGGAACCGGAGCGTTTCTTGGCAAGCTGCCAGTTTACTACTGTATGAAGCAGGTGCTCTTTTACAGTGGATTCAAAAATTGATGAATCGAGATCCACTTTGCCTACTTTACTTTTTCCTAAATCATAAACATCAAGCTGCGGCACTTTCTACTCTCCCTTTTGTTGTACGCTTAATTATCACTGTCCCGCCGTTAGGGCCTGGTATAGAGCCTTTAATCAGGACAATATTCTTTTCCGGATCAACCTTAACAACACGGAGACCCTGAACGGTAACTCTTTCGTTACCCATTTGCCCTGCCATTTTAATACCTTTCCAAACTTTTCCCGGATATGAAGCCTGACCGATACCACCGGGCCTTCTGTGTGCCATACCGCCGTGAGACGCGGGTTGTCCGGCAAAATTATGTCTTTTCATTGTTCCGGAAAAGCCCTTACCCTTACTATTTCCTACCACATCAACAACATCGCCTTCGTTAAAAATGGAGGCGTCTATCGTATCACCCAAATTATATTCTTCTCCATCGGGATCAAACTCTACAAGGTGTCTTAGTGGAGCCACTCCGGCTTTTTTGAAATGTCCAAGTATCGGCTTTGTAACCCTTTGAGGTTTGACTTCCTCAAAGCCAATCTGAACTGATTCATAACCGTCTTTTTCTGGAGTCTTTTTCTGAATAACAAAACAGGGTCCGGCTTCAACAACAGTTGAAACAACGACTGTTCCGTCGTCAAGAAAAATCTCGGTCATACCTATTTTTTTACCTATCAATCCGTTAATCATTTTTATCAAGATCCTGTAAGCTTTATTTCGACCTCAACTCCTG
>CBDUCG010000040.1:0-15069 GCA_965365595.1 uncultured bacterium | reverse complement strand
TATTAGAAACTAAAGCATAAAAAAGGCCCTGCTCATATAGAGTTTGGGCCTTTTTTATGTAATTGAACTAAATTTGTAGTAAAATGAAAAGATAATGGCAACTCAAAAAGACGGAAGCATAATATCAGGAATTTTCTGGATGTTTTTAATCTCTATACTACTGTTCTGGCTGCCGGGATTCGGGCCGCTGATCGCGGGATTTATAGGAGGGAAGAAATCAGGTGGGGTATTTAATGCCATAATTGCAGTTATTTTACCCGCCATAGTACTCGGCATATGCCTCTTTCTATTCACTTCCTTGCTTACCGGCGCGCCAATTATAGGTTTTGTGGCGGGAGCCGGCAGTTCTATCTTAGTTCTGTCAAACGTTGGACCGCTTTTAATTGGAGCGATAATAGGCGGAATACTGGATTAATTCACTGATTTAGTAATAAGGCTATGTTTATCAGCTTATCTATTATCTGAGGAAACTTTCAAGGTGTTCTTTAATATCAGAATTAGCGAGCTTTCCGAGAGCTGCTTTTTCAATCTGCCTTATCCTTTCACGGGTTAGATTGAACCTTTTTCCGATCTCATCAAGCGTATATGTGCTATGTTGATCAATTCCGAATCTTAGTCTCAGGATCTCTTCCTCTCTTGGATTAAGAAGCGTGAGAGCCTCTCTCAACTTATCCGTCAAATCGGAACGGGCCACCATCGAGTCCGGAATAATTGTTTCGGCATCAGCTATAGAATCCAATAGAGTAGTCTTTTCACCATCTAAAATCGGTGTGTCAAGACTAATTGCATCTTTAGTGGATCTTAGAATTCTTTTTACGACTTCAACTGATATTCCGGATTTGCGTGATATCTCTTTAGGTGTAGGCTTTCTGCCGAGCTTTTTAGCTAAGACAGCATTAACTTTATAAACCCTGTTTGCCTGCTCAAGCAAATAAACGGGAACTTTAATAGTCCGCGTTTGTCCCTGAAGAGCCCTTAGAATTGCCTGATGGATCCACCATGAGGCATAGGTAGAAAATTTAAAGCCCTTTCTGTGATCAAAGCGCTCCACAGCCCTCATGAGACCCATGTTGCCTTCCTGTATAAGGTCTGACAGTGGAAGCCCTCTTCCCATGTACTTTCTGGAAATTGTAATAACAAGCCTAAGATTGGCTTTAACAAATCTCTGCTTCATTCTCATTGCATTGTCTGTGTAGGCCTTTATGAACCCATTCAGACTCTTAATACGTTTTTGAATCGTGAGTTTGCTCAATCCGTTACGGCCGTTTTTATGTCCATTGGAATTGGCTTTTAAGTTTTTCCCGTTGAGCTTATTTATTACTACTCCAAGCTCCCTTGACATAGACTCGCATTTCTTAATTTTTGCCGATATTTCGACCTCTTCCTGGGCGGTAAAAAGCGGTTCAACAGACATATCTTTAAAATAAACATAAAGAAGCCTGAGCTGCTCATCAGGAGTATCATCTGATTTAGACTTTGTTTTTGTTCTTCTAGACCGGAAGTGATTCTCAGAATCATCATCCTGAACGTAAGCTTCCTTAAACTTTAAAGAACTTACATCGTCTGTATCTTCAGCAAAGTCACCAAATTCATTAGCTGAAATTGAATCATCAAACTCTTTATATTTAGTTTCCATGTCGTGTCCTTAGTTATCTTTAATTATTGATGGTCTATAAGCTTGTGGGCATAATTTGAGTAATGCTTATATAATGAACCAAGCTGATTTTAGGAACCTTTGGGGAGGGAAATTGAACAACCTCCTAAATATATAACAATTAATGCTATTTATATAATTCTCCAGTACCTAGTTATGCACCATCATAATGTCTACAAAAAAAGCTAAATACTATATTTTCTGAACCCCTAGCCCAATGTAGACGATTAAAAAATGTTCCAACTTCCGGTTACTGCAAATTCTATCAAATTCTTTATATTAATTCAACCTATTTTGATGCTGCAAAATTAGATGCAACCTGATCCCAGTTAACAATGTTCCAGAAAGCAGATATATAGTCGGGCCTTCTGTTTTGATAATTGAGATAATAAGCATGTTCCCAGACATCCAAGCCTAAAATCGGAGAAAGGCCATCGGTTAACGGATTGTCCTGATTAGGTGTGGATATTACTACGAGCTTTCCGTTTCCATCCACACAAAGCCAGGCCCAACCGCTACCAAAACGTGTAGCGCCGGCTTTAGCAAATTGCTCTTTAAAACTGTCCAGGCTTCCAAACGAGGAATTAATAGCATCTGCAAGCTCTCCGGTAGGCTCACCTCCGCCATTTGGGCTCATGCATAGCCAAAAAATGCTGTGGTTTGCATGACCGCCTCCATTATTTCTAACTGCAGTTCTTATATCCTCAGGAATTGATCCCAAATCTTTTACCAATTCTTCTATACTCTTACTTTCTAGTTCTGGATGATTACTCAAAGCATTGTTTAGATTATTTACATAAGTTTGGTGATGCTTTGTATGATGTATTTCCATAGTACGCGCATCAATATGTGGTTCTAACGCGTCATATTCATACGGTAATTGCGGCAACTCGTGGGCCATATTAAATCCTCCCAAATTTGTTTAATATTTAATTGGAAATTCAATATTTTGGATATGTCACATTTGACATATAAAGTTTAATAGCATACCAGCCGATTCAAGTAGTATGTAACTAAGCTTCAATTACGGTATAAGAGCTGGAAATGACCCAATCTTTGGGCTATTTATTGAAATTGGATTGTAGAATTTGCTTTCAAACAACCATGAGAACCATTGGTTTAGCGGAACCGCCGGAATGAATAATAATATTAGTATAATCCGCTATCCAGTAAAAATTACCAGCCTGCTCTTTATTTCTGTTTTCTCCAAAATTTTAAAACAACTGTTCCTTCAATAATTCCTTTTTTTAAGATCAGAAGTTTTGAGCGACACAAAAAAGCAACTTACTGCTTAGAAATCCATACTCTATTTTGGACAGTTTGATTTTACTATCCAATACAAGGTTTTCATTTTTTCTATTATAGATTTTAACGTTACCGCCGGACGTCTGTTTGTGAGTTTCATAAACCATGTCTCTGCGATCAGATATATGCATGCCACATCTCAAGTCCCTAAAACCACCATTTACAAGGTCAATTTCAGTAAACAAATTAGGGTTAGAAGCATTAATTTCATTGACATTTACCAGGACGGCCAAGCAAATAAATAGAAACATAAATATCACTTGACGCAGCCATATTTTGAATAACCAGGGTTGGTTACGAGGCGAGATGATACAATTTAACAACACATCCTCCAAAAATCGGCTATAGATAAAGCAATTTGAAATATTTTCGAGATCTGATCACTTGAAATTATACAGAATGTAGCTATTAATTGTTTATATTAAAAATTCAAGCTTCTAAGGCTATAACTGTATAGCAATAAGGAATCCAAAAACGTTGACTAAGAATTATTAATTCCTGTTAGTTTCTTTAAAATCTTTAGGTGTATTCACTTTCTTTTAATGTAACCTCATCCTAATTGACAAAATATATTTATCTGGTAATTTTTATCATCTAGCATATTATGGAGTCATGATGTCCATGATATATGCTATAATTAATTAGGAAAAATTGTATGCAAGTAACCAAAACTTTGGATTATGCTGTTAGGTCATTGACCTACATGGGGCACCAGCCTGTAGTAAAGCACAGCATGAAGGAAATTTCAAAGGAACAGCACATTCCTCTTAATTACCTGGCCAAGATTATGCGGAGACTAGTAAAAAAGGGTCTGGTAAGGTCATCAGTCGGCCCCGATGGCGGATATAAGTTAAGAAAGTTACCCAACGAAATTAACCTCAGAGACATTTATGAAGCCATTGAAGGTGAGATAAGAATGATTGACTGCATGGATAAGGATTCTATTTGTGTATTTCATGAAAGCTGCCCCCAGCTTCCCGTATGGGACAGGATACAAGTGTCAATGATTAAGATCCTTGAGGACACAACCCTTGAGGACATGCTAAAAGAAAAAAATACATTGAAAATGAACCAGATTAATTAAGGAGGCTCATTAATGAGTGTTGATTTAGAGAAATTAGCGGAACAGGAATATAAATATGGTTTTGTAACTAATGTGGAGCAGGAAGTAGCTCCTGTTGGTTTAAACGAAGATGTAATCCGCATGATCTCCGATAAAAAGGGAGAACCTGAATGGTTACTCGAGTGGAGGCTAAAAGCCTATGAGCACTGGCTCACAATGAAAGAGCCTACATGGCCAAATGTGCATTATCCTCCTGTAGATTATCAGGCTATAAGCTACTATGCAGCGCCTAAGAAAAAGCCGACGCTGGAAAGCCTCGACGATCTGGATCCCGAAATAAAAGAAGCTTATGATAAGCTTGGAATACCTCTTGATGAGCAGAAAATGCTAGCTGGAGTTGCAGTAGATGCAGTTTTTGACAGTGTTTCGGTAATAACAACTTTTAAAGAAAAACTTGCAGAGGCTGGCGTTATATTCTGCTCTATTTCAGAAGCTGTCAGGGAGCATCCTGAGCTTGTGAAAAAATATTTAGGTTTTGTCGTACCTCATAACGACAATTTCTTTGCGGCGTTAAATACAGCAGTATTTACGGACGGATCGTTTGTATACATACCAAAAGGCGTTCGCTGTCCAATGGAGCTTTCAACATATTTCCGTATCAACGCTGAGAACACAGGGCAGTTTGAGAGAACACTAATCATTGCTGAGGAAGGAAGTTATGTGAGCTACCTTGAGGGATGTACCGCCCCAAAAAGAGACGAAAATCAGCTTCATGCTGCAGTCGTAGAGCTTATCGCACATAAGGACGCTACAATTAAATATTCAACAATTCAAAACTGGTATCCCGGTGATAGCGAAGGAAAAGGCGGAATTTATAACTTTGTAACAAAAAGAGGCCGGTGCTTGGGAGACAATTCTCATATCTCCTGGACACAGGTCGAAACCGGGTCGGCAATTACTTGGAAATATCCTAGCTGTATTCTTGAAGGCGACAACTCGGTCGGAGAATTTTACTCTGTTGCTCTCACAAACAGAAAACAGCAGGCTGACACGGGAACAAAAATGATTCACAAGGGGAAAAATACTTCCAGCACTATTATTTCAAAGGGAATTTCAGCAGGATTTGGACAGAATACTTACCGTGGGCTGGTTGCAATAGGAAAAGAAGCGAGTGGCGCCAGAAATTATACACAGTGCGACTCTATGCTGATCGGGGATAAATGCGGAGCTCATACTTTTCCCTACATTGAAGTAAAAAATTCAACAGCTCAAATGGAGCATGAAGCGTCCACTTCCAAGATCGGTGAAGATCAGATCTTCTATTGCCAGCAGAGGGGTCTGTCGGCAGAAGATGCCGTATCACTTATAGTAAACGGTTTTTGTAAGGATGTGTTTAAAGAGCTTCCGTTTGAGTTCGCGGTAGAGGCTGAAAAACTGTTAAGCATCAGCTTAGAGGGTAGTGTCGGATAGATAAAACCTCAAGATTTACTCAAACTGAAAAAGAATTTTAAGGAGAAATAGCATGTTGGAAATAAAGAATCTGCATGTAAATGTAGAGGATCAGGAAATACTAAAAGGACTCAATCTAATGGTCAATGCCGGTGAGGTTCATTCTATCATGGGACCTAACGGCTCTGGAAAAAGCACGTTGGCACAAGTTCTTGCCGGTCGTGATTCATATGAAGTCACCGAAGGTGAGATCATATTCGAGGGCAAAGATCTGCTTGAGCTTGAACCTGAGGAGCGTGCTTGCGAAGGCATTTTTATGGCATTTCAGTATCCTGTAGAGATACCCGGGGTGGCTAACACTTACCTACTTAGGGAAGCCTTGAACTCCGTTCGCAAATACCGTGGACAGGAGCCCCTTAAACATATTGAATTCGCTAAGTATGCAAAAGAGAAGATAAAAATCATGGACATTAGCGAGAACCTTCTCAAGCGCGCGGTTAACCAGGGCTTTTCCGGGGGAGAGAAGAAGAGAAACGAAATCTTTCAGATGCAGATTTTGGAGCCCAAACTGGCAATATTGGACGAAACCGACTCGGGTCTTGACATAGACGCCCTTAAAGTAGTAGCAGACGGCGTGAATGCGCTTAGAAGCCCGGACCGTGGATTTATCGTAATAACCCACTATCAGAGGCTTCTTGATTATATAGTTCCCGATTTCGTACACGTCTTAGTGGACGGGAAAATCGTAAAATCAGGCGGAAAAGAACTTGCGTTTGAGCTTGAGGAAAAAGGCTATGGCGGTTGGGTAGAACAAGAAAAAACGGCGGCTAACAGTTAGGGAGAACTCATAGAATGGGCATTACACTTTCAGAGAAAGACAACGGATATATTAATGGATTTGAAGGATTTAAAGATACCGCACCGGGAAGTAAGCTTGACTGGTTAAAATTAATACGCGAGCAGGCCATAAGCAGATTCTCAGAACTCGGTTTTCCTACAGTACAAGACGAAGACTGGCGATTTACCAACGTGGGCCCTATAGCGAGGTCTTCCTTCAGCATACTCAACAATGGGATACATAAGGTTTCCGCTGCGGACTTAAAACCTTTTCAGTTTGAAGACGCGGAAATAATAGAACTCGTTTTTGTAAATGGTCACTACTCTCAGGAACTGTCCAGAATAGGTAATCTTCCCCAGGGTGTAATTGTTAAAAATTTAGCGGAGGCAATTGAATCGGATCAAGAAATTGTCAAAGACAATCTAACTAAATACGCCGATTTTAATGAAGAAGCTTTCACCGCGCTGAATACAGCATTCATGGAAGACGGCGGATTCGTATTCATACCAAAAGGAACCGTACTTGAAACACCGGTACACCTGCTATATATATCAACTGAAGAAGAAATGCCTTCTATTACCAATCCCAGAAATTTAATTATCGCTGAAGATAACAGTCAGGCAAATATCATAGAACACTATACTTCACTTGCTGACAGCGTTTACCTATCAAATGTTGTTACAGAAATTGTTGTGGGTGAAAACAGCACCATCGGGCACTACATGATTGAGCTTGAGAGTAAAAAAGCTTTTAACATCTCCACACTCAGAGTTCAGCAGGCCAGAAGCAGCAACATCAGGTCTCACTCGGTTTTATTAGGAGGCTCTCTTGTTAGAAACAACGTTCACCCTGTGCTTGCCGGGGAGGGTTGTGATTCTCTTATAAACGGGTTATACCTGCCGTCTCACCGGCAGCATATGGACAATTACATGAAAGTGGAACATGCGAGCCCTCACTGCGACAGCAGGCAGCTTTACAATGGTATCCTCGACGGCAGATCCAGAGGTGTGTTCCATGGACGCATTATTGTTCATAAAGATGCCCAGAAAACCGATGCCAAACAAACTAACAGAAACCTGCTTCTGTCCGACACAGCAAAGATCGACACTAAACCTCAGCTTGAAATATATGCCGATGACGTGAAGTGCACACACGGTGCTACGATAGGACAGATTGATGAAAATGCGCTTTTTTATCTCCGTTCAAGAGGTATTTCAAAGGACGCCGCAAGAGATATTATATTAAACGCTTTCACAAATGAGAGCCTTGAGAATATGTCGGTTGAATCTGTAAAAAACTATTGCTATAACCTAGTGGCAAACTGGTTCGCTGAAAGAAAAGAAGAACAGGAAAATTAAAATACAAATAGTAATCGAGCACTGGAATTGTAATGGCTGAGTTTGAAAAAGTAGCGAAAGTATCTGATATTCAACCCGGAGAGATCAAATCTTTTGTTGTAGGCAATGAAATGGTAGCCATATGCAATAGTAATGGAAATTTTTATGCTTTTATAGATGAATGTTCACATCAAACCCTACCCCTATCAGACGGTCTATTAGAAGGGAAAACAATAACATGCGCTTACCACGGAGCTGAATTCAATATCGAAACGGGCGAAGCACTTTGTCTGCCTGCAGTAGACGGAATCGAAACATATGAAATAAAAGTCGATGGTGACGACATTCACATTCTCCTTCCTGATTAGAAACACTTCCCAGGCTATAAATCTTAGCCATTACAAAACTAAATCAGAAATTTTAAAACAGCTGCTCCATATTTTTCTCCTGATAATTTTTAATTTTGGCCGTAAATGCTAGAATAAAACTAGCAACTATTGTCAGAATTAACCATCTAATGCTTTGGAGGCAGAAAGGTTAAATAGGAGGACTTATCTTGAAATATCCAGTCATTCTTTTTCTACCACTATATTTGATACTCGTTTTTGCACTCTCATGCGACAGCAACAATTCAGGAGTAGGAACCGACTCCGAAGGCCTTCCCGATAATCCCAATGACTGGGTATGCTCCGGAACTAATATAACCTTGAGCCAGAAGGAGATAGACAAATGGTGCGCTGAAAATAAAGACCGCGGGGAGCCCGCTCCTCCTGCATTTAGGAATCCGCCTTCACTCGATGAATTTGCAGCTAAAAATGAATTTGATGAGAACTTTAGAGAATTTGTGCGGCAAAGAAGATACTCTAACGACCTCAACTGGAACCGGGATCTTAACTGGAGGATGACCGGGCCGTATGTAGGAGCAATCGGATTTGGCGAATTCTTTGGAGTTCATTCATCTGCTGTGAGAATTTACTATTCCCCCGAAGTAGTAAAGTGGCTTTGCGACGGAAGGGTTGGAGAAATCCCTGACGGGGCGATGATTATTAAAGAACAGCATCCTATTAACGAATCTCTCGGAATAGTGACAGATGAAGACGGTTGTATGAGCATAGTACCGTTAAACCTTGAGCCTACTCACTGGACAACATTTATCAAACAAAATTCAGAATCATTTGACGGCTGGTATCAGGGTAGTATTAGAGCCAAATCAATGGAGAACCCTGTCCCACTATGGCAAATTGGAAACCCGCCCATATTGGATGCATCTGCTGTAACAGATCCAAACTTTTTCGCCAGTACAGGCAATCCCCCACAAATGCGTGACCCGAACTGGTATCCAACAGGCTATTTATTCCTGGACGACATGAAAATCCAGGGAAGCTATAAGAATCCGGATGTTGTCTGGACATACAATCAGTACGGGAACTGGTGCATTAACTGCCATGCTTCAGCTATAAATGAATCCACATTCTCAAGCCTGGTAAATATAATTACTCCTGGAACGCAGTTTTTACAGTTCAGACCCGACCTTTTCAATCTAATAGATCAGAATTTTGAAGGTGACTTACATATACCGCAAAGAGTTGCGCTTGAATTCTTACAATCTCAGAACACAGGTGGTTTTGAAGTACCTTTTACCGACCCACTGCCGAGTCCAAGTGAGGAATTTTTGGAATTTTACGATCAAATCCCGCCTGTTGATTTTGAAACCGCATGGGAGACTAGACTCCCTGCAGAGACATATGATCATCAAGTTTCTTTTGAAGATGGACCGCCCCAGTTTCTCACTTCAGATCAGTGTATTGGGTGTCATGACGCTACATTTTTTAATCTGTTTCTGCCCAACATGGTATTTGAAGAATTTAATATTCATACGGATACGAGTACCTTCTACAACCTGTCGCCATATGCGGAATGGAAAGCATCCCCTCTGGGGCAGGCTGGCCGTGATCCGATATTTTTTGCACAGGTCGAAAGTGAAACAAACTTCTTTACGGGAATTAGCATTACAGATCAGAATGAAGTGATAATTGACGCTGAAAACTTTGCTCTGTGCTTTCAAAATACCTGTCTTCATTGCCATGGTGTTTTGGGACAGAGACAATTTCAAATTGATACCGAAGGACAAGATAACCTAAACTGCAATGATTTATTTGGCATTGCGCCTCCTCCTCAAATACCGGTCGGAGCACCTTTAAGCGCCGAGGCAGTAACAGAGTGGCCCGGAGCTGAAAACAAGGAACTGCAGCGTTATGGCTCACTTTCAAGAGACGGAATATCATGCACTGTCTGCCACCATATGGTAGATGAAGGTTTTGGGACAGACAACATATATACCGGTAATTACGTAACAGGCCCCCCAAACGAGATTTACGGCCCCTACAGAGAAGTTGTTGAGCAGCCAATGAGAAATTCACTAGGCATTAACCCGCAATTCGGCAGCCAGATCAAAAACGCAAATGTTTGCGGCACCTGCCATAATATTCTACTGCCCGTTGTAACAAACCAGGGAGAGCTGCTCGGATTCAGTTATGAGCAGACTACAGATCTTGAATGGCAGAACAGCATTTATGGGCCAGGAAGAGCAAAGTTTAAAACATGTCAGGGCTGTCATATGCCTAATACTTTTCATGGTGAAAAATTGGACTTCAAAATAGCGAATATTGAAGACGATACTTTACCTCCTTCGCCGAACCGTCTGCCCAACAGTGAAATCAGACTCCGAGACCGTGATAATTACTCAAGGCATTCGCTCCACGGCCTAAATGTATTTTTAAACGAAATGTTCCAGGAATTTCCACTTATTTTGGGGATAAGGCAGATAGATTTTATGAGCGGCGTAGCCACTGAGCTGCCTTTGATTACAGCCAGGGAATCATTCCTGGAAATGGCCAGAAATCAGACTGCAAATTTAGAAATCTTATCGACTGAGATTACTCCTGACGGCGAGCTCAAGGTTGTGATAAAGATCACAAATCTTGCCGGGCACTATATACCGTCCGGAGTGAATTTCAGAAGAATGTTTATTGAATTTCTGGTTAATGACGCACAAGGAAACGTGCTGTGGGCTTCAGGCCGCACGAACAGCGTCGGTGCTATTATTGAAGGGGTCGATGGCCCCGTGCTTCCAACGGAGCTTGTACTTGAAAACCCACAGGCATTTCAACCCCATTATCAGCAAATTACAAACGAAGACCAGGTACAAATTTACCAGGAAGTCGTCGCAGATTCAGATGGCAACATAACTACCAGTTTTATAAGAAGAGTTTTCACAATCAAAAACAATCGTATAAGACCCGAAGGGTTTGATCCGGCTTTCTTTTTCGACAGCTCATCAGCTTTTGAGAGAGAGCTTGCAGAGATTCCGGGCGAGGCCAAATTTGATCCTTATTACACAGATCCAAATTTGACCGGCGCTGATATTATAGAATATGTTGTAAAACTTGATCCGTCTACATTAGCGTCAGTTGATAATGTAAAAGCGACTTTGTTTAACCAGTCAATTCCGCCATTTTATTTACAGCAAAGATTTAATGATGCAAATGTCGGAGCTGCCGAACAAGAGAATATTCAAAGACTATATTATCTAACCAGCCATCTGAATACTCAAAATGCACTGGACGAAAACAGTGAACTCTTTATCAAAGACTGGAAGCTTATGATTACGACAGATAATGTGAAAGTTGAGTAAGCAAATGGGAATCAAGCTTAAACGGGTCTTTGACAAACTCCAAAGCGAAGATGGACTTAGAATACTTGTTGAAAGACTTTGGCCAAGAGGGCTGTCCAAAGAAAAAGCCAAAGTAGATTTATGGCTAAAAGAAGTTGCGCCTTCTGCTGAGCTGCGAAAATGGTTTAATCACGATCCTGAAAAATGGGAAGAATTTAAGGCCCTTTATTTTCTCGAGCTTGACCAAAAAACGGAGATTCTGAAAACTATTCTGGATATCAGCGCAAAAAGAAATATCAAATTCGTTTACGCTTCCAAAGAAGAACAATACAACAATGTCAGAGCACTCTTGGAATATATTTCCTAAACCGCATGCCTAAATCTAAATCCGGTGGCATTTGAATGTTTGGACTTTACAGATTGAACAAATAGATTCAGACTAACATTATAATCTTCTACCAAAACATAGTGACAGAACCTGTCGTTCCTGCAGCCTGTGTTGAAATATTCAACGCCGTTTTTTGATAGATTCATTGCTCTGTGCGTGTGGCCGCAGAAAATAAAATCCACTTTTTTTCTTCTCTGCATATTCTAAATCCCTGTTGTTAATTTTATCAGACAAGCTTTTCCAGGAACCGTTATCGTAGCAGATATTATGAAAGATATCTCTGTTTAGCATCAGATCCACTCTTCTAAGAAATTTATAGATACCCCTGGCAAGTGAACTCATATAACTTTTTCTGTCGGTATAATCGTCAAACTGGTGGCCGTGTAGAGCTAATAGATTTTTACCATGCGTAGACCAGCTATCCTCTTTGACCGCGCCTATGTTCAAGAGAGAGGGGATAGAATTAATTAGCTTTTCGTCATGACTGCCCTCTACCCGAACCACATCCTTATGCTCTCCGAGGTTGTTTAATATCTGAAGAAAAGTCAACTCCTCCTCTTTTAGTCCCCGTAGATCAGGTCGATCAAATAGATCACCCAAAATAATTAATCTGCTGTAATCAACCAATTTAATAAAAGCGTTCAGGTCTTTAACTCTGTTAAAAGAAGCGCCCAAATGTACATCTGAAACTATTAATGTAGTCATAAATATCCATCATCCTCCTATCTGATGTTTATACTTCTAATCAGTTTATGACTTGCCTTTAGACCTGAAAGTGTATAAGGTTACATTAATAATTGAGTAGATGCAGCCACTTAGCCCGATTTTTGGCAATAATCTTAAGCAAGGAGTTAATGAAGAAATGTTTGGCTAAAAAATTGATATTTCTAATTATCCGTAACAGCACCTTCAGAAGCGGAGGACACAAGTTTGGCATACTTGGCAAGTACTCCCCTTTTCTCTTTGGGTTTAGGCTGTTTCCATGCAGAAAGCCTCTTTTTAATCTCAGCCTTCGATATTTCAAGATTAATCTCGCGTTTTTTAGCATCAATAGTGATTGTATCTCTGTTTTTAACTATAGCTATCAATCCGCCGTCTACGGCCTCAGGAGTTATGTGACCGACAACAAATCCGTGTGTCCCGCCGGAGAAACGGCCGTCTGTGATGAGAGCAACATCGTTCCCCAAACCTTTACCCATAATAGCGGATGTAGGCGCTAACATCTCGCGCATTCCGGGGCCGCCTCTAGGACCTTCATAACGGACAACAATAACATGCCCCTTTTTCACCCTGCCGCCTAAAATGGCTTTAAGTGACTGTTCTTCTGAATTGAAAACTATTGCTTTGCCGGTAAAGGATAGTCCTTCGTGGCCGGAGATTTTTGCTACTGCACCATCTGGGGCTAGATTGCCTCGCAAAATTACTATATGGCTATCTTCTTTTATCGGTTTATTGATAGAATGTACTATGTCCTGCCCTTTTGGATATGATCCGACCCCTCTTAAATTTTCTTTGACTGTTTTTCCTGTAACAGTGAGACAATCACCGTGCAACAATCCGGCATTAAGAAGCATTTTAAGTAAAGGAGTAATGCCGCCTATCTTGCAAAAATCGGCCATCATATATTTTCCGCTTGGTTTTAGATCAGCCAGTACCGGTGTTTTCTTGCCTATTCTGGTAAAGTCGTCTATCGTGAGCTTTACATTCATAGCATTTGCCATGGCTAGCAAGTGAAGAACAGAGTTTGTGGACCCTCCGAGCGCAACCACGACCGTAATAGCGTTTTCAAACGCTTTCTTGGTCATTATATCACTTGGTTGTATTCCCTTCTTAATCAGATTTATAACCGCTGCTCCAGCGTCCTGACAGTCTTTTATTTTGTCTCTGGAGACTGCCGCCTGTGCTGAGCTGTTTGGCAGACTCATTCCCAACGCTTCGATTGCCGAGGCCATGGTGTTTGCAGTATACATACCCCCGCACGAGCCCGGTCCGGGAATAGCTTTTGATTCTATCTGTTTAAGCTGTCTGTCTGAGATATCATTATTGGCATGTGCTCCAACAGCCTCAAAAACTGAAACTACATCAATGTCCTTTCCGTTATAGTTACCCGGCATAATCGTCCCACCGTATACGAATACGGATGGACGGTTCAGACGGGACATCGCGATTAAGCAGCCCGGCATGTTTTTATCGCATCCACCGATAGCAACCAGTCCGTCAAACCCCTCACCGGCAGTAACAGTTTCAATTGAATCGGCAATCACTTCACGTGAAACAAGCGAGTATCTCATACCCGGGGTGCCCATTGAAATACCGTCAGAATTTGTAATGGTATTGAATATAATAGATTTACCGCCAGCCTTATCAGCCCCAACTCCTGCCTGTTCGGCAAGCTTGTTTATATGCATATTGCATGGAGTGACCATGCTCCAGGTAGAAGCAACACCCACTATTGGTTTTCTAAAATCCTTATCTTTAAAACCTACAGCTCTCAACATTGAGCGGTTTGGGGCTTTATCAGCACCCTCAACTACTAATGATGAAAACTTTTGTAATGTAACCGGTTTTTTAGTTGTATCTGATTTTTTTTTCAAAATTCTTCTCCCTATTAACCTTGGCAATAACGGATAATTATCTATAAATAGGAATTCATGTCAATTTATAATATCTAAAAAATACTTGAATCAGACCCTTGACACAGTATATCATCTAATTGTATTAAGCACTTTAATTATAGTTTTACATCTTTAGAAGAATGTGGATGCTGTCTGTCGCTTTACACACTTACTAGGGAGGTGCTATATGAATGCTTTTGTTTTCACTATTATTGCTGGAATAATCGGCACGGCGGGAATGAGTTTGACCATGTGGGCAATTACCAATTCAGGAATTGCCAACGCCGGAATGATAAGAGCAATAGGGAGTCTGTTCACCAAGTCTTATGACAACTCTTTTAATCCGGGAATAGTTATCCATTTTATTTCTGGAATTTTATTCGCTTTTCTCTACGTAATTTTGATTAGCATATTAGCGCCTGCTTCGGTCGCTGCGGCAATAGGACTGGGGGCTATGATAGGAGTATTTCATGGAGTGGCATTTGCTTTTCTGCTGGTAATCATGGTCGCCGAGCACCACCCGCTCGAACAGTACCGTGGCCCCGGTTTTGAAGTAGCAATTGCTCACTTAGTAGGTCACATAATTTACGGTCTTCTTGTAGGCCTTGTAGTTGGAGTTACGGGAGTAAGAATATTCTTGCTATTGTGACTCGTGTCTTTAAGATGACAAATATATAAACACAAAGAGTAAAGCAGTAATGATACAACTTAGGAATATAAGTTTGAAAAGAAGGGCAGCTAACTTTT
>CBDUCG010000039.1:0-15104 GCA_965365595.1 uncultured bacterium | reverse complement strand
CACCAATGGGGCTCATATATGTGACGTCGTCAGAGTGGGACCAGACCTCTTCCATCGGCGCTAAGTTGCCTTCAAATATTGCATTGTGTGCCGTATAGAACTGATCTATTGTTTGCCTTAAACCAGACATCTTTCCCTCCTTTATATATTTATATTTCTAAAATTTAAAGACAATAAACTAAGTGAATTTATCATGAATTGTGCCGCTTACTTCTGAACTTTATCAGGAGAATAATTACTACGACAAAAGCCCCTGCCAAAAAAATCCAGTCAATAAACCCTGATGAACTTGCAGAAGAAAGACAAATTGGCACTGATGTGCAAGCCATACCATCAAACCAGTGTTGCCCACCACAGCTCTCAAAAGCTATATCGTCATTACATATATCCTGAGACAACACGCAGCATCCTTTTGCGGACTCAGCAACATGGCACTCCGCCTCTTCCGCTATGCTGCTCTGTATACATATCTCTCCGAGAGTAAAAGAGTCAGTTTCATCACACAGAGCACCGTCTATCGCGCATTTAAACCCTACTTCCCCGCAACCTATGCACGAAGGCGTTCCTTCAACTGTTTTACAGCACCCGAGTCTCACATCCTCTTGTGAGTAGGCTTCATATTGTGGTGTGAAAATTGAGATACCTGCTATAAAAAGTGAAACTAGAATAATCGAGAATATAGTTCTAACCATCTAATCCCCCCGACGGCAGAGAGCCTGTGATTTGATGCCTTCATCTTATCACAGGATTAGGATTGTAGGCAAGTTTTTAGAGGATTTTTCACCTACCGGGTTAAAATTGCATCATCACGCAGTTTGTGCATCTCGTGTCGCTGCATATACATCCGATTATCCATTTTGCCCCTTGCTCTTCCCTATGAAGAATTGTCATTATCATAACAGTACGAGCAAAACAACAATGAATTTGGTATACTTATTCATCTCATTCCCCTGATTCAGTGCTAAAGCAAAACTTCTATAACAGCTTGCTGAAAATTGCTAATTGAATATCTAACTTTTAATATATTACGAGATTCCAGACTAAGTTGGATTACACAGGGATATATGGTTTTAGATATTATCAGAATAATATTACGCTCTTAAGGTGAGAAAATGAACAAACCAAAAAGCTCGTGGGAAATAGAGGAACACGCGAAATATTTTCTGGAATCAGAGCGCGAAGCAGTTCCAAGCTCGGACCTGCAGCTTGATATAATGGCAAGCATCATTCAGCAGTGGCACTCTTCCCCCTCCAAGTTGCTTGACTTAGGATGCGGTGACGGCATACTGGGCAGATTTATGATTACATGCTTTCCCGAAGTGGAAGCTGTGTTTGTCGACTTCTCAGACCCCATGCTCGATGCGGCGAGGGCTAGTCTCTCTCACGTGCCTAATGCTGAAATTCTTAAAGCGGACTTCTCCACTCCACAATGGCTTGAGCCTGTGGAACCTCACAAGCCCTTTGATACAATAATTTCCGGGTTCGCTATACATCACCAGCCGGATCAACGGAAACAAGAGCTGTATAGGGAAATTTGCGAACTACTGACTCCGGGCGGCGTATTCTTGAACCTGGAGCACGTTAAATCCTCGACCCCTGCGGTTGAGAACCTGTTCGAGGAATATTTCATAGAGCACCTGCATAATTTTCAGCTTAGAACAAACCCTCAAACTAGCAGGGAAATTGTTGCCGACGGTTTCAGAAACCGCCATGATAAAGAAGAGGATCTACTTGCACCTGTTGAAACACAGTGCGAGTGGTTAAGAGAAATCGGGTTTAAAGACGTCGACTGCTTCTTCAAGCATTTTGAAATCGGACTCTTTGGCGGAAGGAAATAGCGATTTCCATATTAATTAAGAGTCAGAGTTGAGTGCCTGTTCAATAGCACTCAGCCTTTTTTCTATTTGAGAAAGTTTATGCAGTATTAGAATGTGAGTTTTCTTTGCGTCAATGCCCACAGGACTCTCGTCGCTGTGGATGAGTTCGGTGATTTCGTTATATGTCTTTTCATCTATTTCCATTGTTTCCTCCGTAGTAGATATATAGAGAATATATCATCAAAACTTAATCGAGTTTATTTGCATTTTCTAATAACTATAATTATTTTAGTTGAACCTATAATCAAAAACTTATTATAAATTAGGTAGAAAAAAAGGGGTATTTAATGAGTCAAATTAGTAAATCTTTTGCAATATTTGCTATCATAATTTTATCAGGAATTGGATTCGTATTCGGCATTGGTGGATGCGATCCGGACGGGAACATGGCAGGCCTTTTTGATTTCGAGCCGTCACCGGACACTATGAACGAGCTCAAGCCATTGATTGTTGAGATTATAAAAGAGCCTCAGGCTTTTACGGCCAACGATGACAAGATTCATCTTGTTTACGAGGTTCAGATTGAGAATTTTACTACTGAAACAATTGAACTTTCAAAACTTAGTGTAATTGGCGTTACAGGCATTGAGGCGCAGGTGCCGCTTCAGGTACTTGAAGGCGGAGATTTAATGGTACGCACGCTTTTACTTGAATACCACCCATTTAAAAAAGCGCCGCTTGAGGCTGTAACTACAGACATACTCGGTCCTGGTCAGACATCTATTACTTTTATGGACGTGACAGTGGACAGTTTCGATCTTGTTCCTGAGAAGTTAGTTAACTATATAGAAATTGACGGTCCGCCGATTATTGCGCAAATTCTTGGGGACACGGCTCTGATAGTTAGTGTTGATGTAAGTATAAATCCTGAGCCTCCTCTAGTTATCGGCTCGCCCATTAAGGGAGGTAAATGGATTAACCTCAACGGATGTTGTGATTTTTCCAACTCCGCTCACAGACGCGTAATTCGCTCAGTTGACGGTATAGAATTTGTGCCGGAACGCTATGCGATAGACATTTTGAAAGTGGACGATGATAATAATTTATTTGTAGGAGACTCCAATCTTAACGAAAGCTGGCTTGGATATGGGGAAGAGCTTGTTGCTGTCGCAGATGGAGTAGTCAGCCACGTTGTGAAGGGAGTTCCCGACAATAAACCGGGTGAATCTCCTCCCTTTCCCATAAGTCTTTTTGACGGTGCTGGAAACAATGTGATCCTTCATCTTGGAAATAACAGATATGTTTTATACGGCCATCTCATCCCCGGAAGCAACGATCATCTGGAAGTGGGTGATTTTGTATCTAGAGGCGATTTGATAGGCCTTCTTGGAAACACAGGAGTAAGCGGCGCACCGCATCTTCATTTCCAGGTAATGGACGGCAACTCAATTGCCGAGGCTGAAGGGGTAACGTTTGAGTTTGAGGAATTCAACGACATTGGAATCCTTCTTGATGTGGAAGAGGAAGACGGAGACGACGAGGGCGACGGGCTTGATCTTGATAATGTAATACGCCCTGATGCCGAGGAGGAAAATCCTCAGGACAGCCCGGGAATCATCTTAACAGGCATTGAGATATTTCCGGTGCCAGTAGCAAAAACTAACCAGCACCAGCTTCAGTTTACAATTATTGAGTTTCCTGAATAAGACTTTTCCATATTAAAAAAGTACCAAACATTAAATAAAACAAAAGAGAGCTGGATTGGGTATAATCCCGGCTCTCTTTTGTTTTATTATAGTTATGGAAGTCTGAAGCAAAGCTAAATTGTTTCCGGACAACTATTTTCAAAAATTGGAACAGCCTTATAATCGCCGTTTCCACAATCTATTGGATTGGTACGACAGGCAAATTCGGAATCCCACGCTAACTCCCAAACTGAAGTAGATTGATGTATATCACCAATTTGGGTAGGTGAAATATTTTTAGTGGAATTTGAGCGTTCAAGAGTAGACAAATTTTCAATAGGGGATGGTACTAGCCCTCTTTGTCTTATACCATTTTAATTATAGCAAACTATACAATCAATTCCCTGATGTCGAATAAGCATAAACTCCACCAGGTTAGTAATGCTTATCCACGACGGTAAATGATTTAGGATTTAATGTTAATCGATATTTGTCTATACATCTATAATAACAAGAAGGAAGTTAACGGTGCCCATGCTCTTCTTCTGCCAGGCGCTTGAGACCAACACGGTCTATCTTACCTGTCGGGTTAAGAGGCATCTCTTCAAGAATAACAATATCTTCAGGAGCTTTGTAACCAATACGCTCACGCGAAAACTTGATCAGCTCCATTATTGGAGGGGGCTCTTCCCCCTCTTTAATTGTTATGAACGCGCGTACATTCTCACCGTGCATCAGATCATGAACACCCACAGCTCCAGCAAACTCTACAGCTTCATGTTCCAAAAGGGATTCTTCCACTTCTATCGGGCTTATGTTGGAGCCGTCGTGAACTATGATCTGCTTTTTACGGCTTCTGAAATGAAGATACCCGTCCTGATCTGCTGTGAGCACATCTCCTGTATCAAACCATTGATCGACTATTACCTCTACTGTGGCATCCGGCCTCTCCCAATACCCCGACATTAAACTATTGGTTTTTACCCATAGGTTCCCGTCAGTTCCTACTGAGACCTCTAGTCCATCATCATCTCTCAGGGAAAATGTAAACCCCGGCACAGGAATTCCTACTGAGCCCGGCTTGATTTGCCCTGAGGGAGGATTAAGGCTCGCAAGTCCCATTTCGCTTGAACCGTATCCTTCATCAAGCACAAGCCCTGTCAGGTCTTCAAATTCCTTCTCGAGCTCAAGCGGAACCACATCCGCTCCAACACGAAATAATCTCAGGGATGAAAAATCTTCTTTTCTGGCTCCGTGCGCTCTAATCACGCGGAACAAAGCGGCGGGAATCATACACATAACAGTGGGTTTGTATTCTCTTAGAAGCGGTATTATCTCATCAGGATCGATCCTTCCTGCAACCAGAACACATGAGCCTCTTGAGATTGCGGCAAACGAGAATATGAACCCTCCGAGATGGGAAATAGAAGAGCCCGGCAAAAGAGTATCCGACTCGGAAAACTCAAAGGCCGCAGCAGCGCTTGCGAACATCCACTTAAGCGATTCTTGTGTATGGGTAACTCCCTTTGCGGGCCCGGTGCTTCCGGAAGTAAAAAAGATGAATGCAGGTGAATTTGGATCAGGGGGTATTAATTCTCTTGATTCATTATGACTGGAAGTGAGATTTTCAAGAGTAAGTTCGCGCTCCCCCTCCCCTGCATAAATAATTTTTCCTAATGGCAAACTGTCGCCGTAGTTTGAATCGACCAAGTCCTGTATACGTTCATAGTGAGCAATAATTATTGATGCATCACTCACCTCAAGCGCGTGGTCTATCTCCGGAGCCATGTAGCGGTAGTTAAGCGGGACACCTACAAAACCTCCTTTAATACATGCAAGGTAATGTATATAAAGAGGAACCCTGTTGGGCATGAGAGAAGCTATCCTGTCTCCGGGCTTTAAGCCGAGTAAGAGGTAATTCTGTGCAAGCCTCGTTGATGCTTCATCAAGCTCCCTCCATGTGAGGCTTCTCTCAAGTGATATTATTACTTCTTCATCAGGCTTTGATTCAAGTCCGCGCTTTAGTAATTCTGTTAGTGCAACCGGGTTTTTAAGTTTGGCTCATTTTATAGGCATCCCAAAGTAGTCCTTATATGATATAGGTATAAATTATAACTTAACTAAATTGATGTCTTAAACTTATTCTCTGTTGGATGGCGGATTCAGGGCAAATCCGAGCTGATTTAAGACTGTGGCTATATTAGCATAGTCCCGCTGCTCAATAATTACGCCATTTTTTATTTCAAAAAACCATTCAGATGATAATTTTACTTCTTTATTCGTAGGCGGCATATCCACCTCGGCACCATATCGCTTGCAGTAAAATATATTCTGACTCTAATTATATCGCTATCAATTTATATTTACAATTTCAAGTTCATCTCAGGATACGCTTTTCTGTGCGAGCATATGAAATACGTTAATCCAGATACTCCATCGATTTCAGGTAACTAGGCATTAACTGTATTATATGTATAGTCAGCTGCAAAAATTTGCTGCGTAAGATTAGTATTGACCGTATTACAAATTATTGCCTGCTCGGCAAGCGATTCCATATTGCCCCGGGACTATGCATTTGGAGGAGCCATATCAGCTTTTACAATGCTGCACGCTAATAATATTAAGACTAAAAAAATATTGCTTCATTGTAAGTCTGCTTCTCAAATCTACTCTACTCAAAACCTAACAAACTGGGCCATGGAATTCAACCAATATTAACTGTCTCTTCGAATAAGGGTCATTAAATATTTAGGTGTTTCACCACAGATTGAGCGATCAAAACCGGGGCAAGAACAACCTTTTTCGAAGAGTAGAGTGCAAGATTAACTATAATTTATTTTTATGTTACACTGAGATTTAAGGACATTTTGATGAAAAAGGGAATATTGATAATAGTAGGTGCGGTGTTTGGAATAGTTCTTATAAGAATGTTTATAATTATTGCAGTTTTACTTGCCACTCCTGACGGGGAATTACACAAACAGGGTATGTTTGCCGGACACAAAGGCAACTGGAAAACCGCAATTGAGCATTTTGATAAAGTTATTGAGATGAGACCCCATCACGAAAAAGCTTATGCCTCAAGAGCCTATGCAAAAACTAAGCTTGGAGACTATCAAGGAGCTATTGCAGACTGCAATACCGCAATCGACAAATACCCTTTTGATGGAAGAACCTATGCAGTGCTTGGAATTGCGGAATATCAGTCCGGGCAAGAGAAAAAAGGTTGTCAGGATATGAGGACTGCATTTGACCTGGGCTTTGAGCAGGCTAAAGAATATTTAAATCAGTATTGTAAATAGAATCCATCATTTATACTTTCTCTTGTTACTTCCAAACAGCATCAATAAAAAATAAAAAGGAGATTTACATGAAATATAAATTTATAATTTTAGTTGCAGTACTATTCTTGATACCTTTAAGTTTGCATGCAGAATCTGCCCGTAAGTATATTGACCAGGGAATTACGAAAGCACAGGACGGAGATATAAAAGGGGCAATTTCAGATTTCAACAAAGCCATAGAAAAAGACCCTCATTCGGCCGAGGCATACTATAGTAGAGGAGTAGCGAAAGCATCAATTGGTGACATGAATGGGGCTCTTGCCGATTACAATAAATCGATCGAGCTTAATGATACTTCATCATTCGCTTATATCAATCGGGCTAATGTTAAAGACGAATTGGGAGACAAGACAGGCGCTATTGAAGATTACAACCGGGGAATTGAGCTCAACCCAAAATTTGCAATGGCCTACAACAATCGCGGCACAACAAAAAAAGATCTAGGGGATAGCGACGGCGCTAAAGCAGATTATCTCAGAGCAATTCAGATCGATCCGGCTTTTGCAATGCCCTATAACAATCTCGGCAATCTTAATTCGAGTCAGGGATTTTTGGAGCAGGCTTTAATGGACTTCGACAAGGCTATACAATTAAATCCCAACTTTGCAGTCGCCTACTTCAACCGCGCCAATGTAAAGAATGATTTGGGACAATATGAAGAAGCAATAAAAGATTATACAAAAGTCATTGAGCTGAATCCTAACTACTTTAGTGCTTATAATAATATTGGAAATGTAAAAAGTAAGCAGAAAGATTATGACGGGGCTCTTAAGGATTACGAAAAAGCTGTTAAATTAAACCCAAAATTCGCTATGGGATACTACAATATCGGGCTTTCTTACTATAATCTCAACAAATATAATGAAGCTGTTTCCAACTATGATAAAGCTATTGAGCTGAACAGCAAATTCGCTCAGGCATATGAAAAAAGAGGCAAGGCAAAAGGCGTGTTGAAAGATTACGACGGAGCCCTTTCCGACTTTACAATGGCGATCAATCTTAATCCGCAATTTGGCGATGCATATTATGGAAGCGGGTATACAAAAATATTGATGGACAACACTGAATCCGGCTGTACAGATGTTAAAAAGGCTGTAAAAATCGGCGTGAAGGATTCACTAGAATTGTTAAAGCAACACTGCAACTAAAAACCGTAATTGGTCTACATTACCTATATTTATAGTTGAACGAATGAAGTTTCATAATTATAATTCATTGACTTTTTTCACGACTGACTAAAATCTAAATAAACCTGCTTATACTAGGTTATTAATAGAATAATTGAAGGGATAATGAAAAAGGAGAGTTCCGGCTTGCTTTTATCTATTTTAATATTTTATATCATATCTTGGTATTAGAAAAATTTTTGGATTTACATCCTGCTATATATTATGGCAGTAAAATACTGAGCTTTCTGGGAACGGGTATAGATACCTGAATTACACCATAGAGCAATCCTTGCTGTTTTCGTTTACAGGTTCGATACATGACAAAAAACTATCACCAAACGGATCAGAAAGCACTAGACAGAAAGCCTTGGATAATTGATATCGAACTGCTCCTTATGAGTATTGAAAGAACACGAGCTAAAGCTTGCGAAAAAGAAAGAAAAAAGTTAAAGCCAAAAGAAATACATCAAATAGTTTAGTCGACTATGCAATATTAATCCTCCTTATTAATTCTCCTGCAAATGGATATTAATGTTAAAGGAATCAAGCCGGAATACAGAATCTTAGCTCTGACAGATTCCACAACTAGCTGTATTTGTAATTATCTACACGCCTAACTTTTAATCAGCATAAACAATATCAAAATTGAATTCTAATATAATTTCCAGTAACGCTTAGAGTTTAGCCAACATTGATTTTTCCAATGCCGAGGGTTTACTTATACTCCCATGGAGATGAAGTTAAAAAACGTTGTCCCACTCGGAAGGTCGTTTGATGAGTACAGGCTCATGTTCAATCTATCTAAAAGCGATCTGGATAAACGGATAATCGGCGTGGGCGACGGCCCAGCGAGTTTTAACGCAGAGATGAATGAGATGGGTAAAAAAGTAGTCTCGGTAGATCCCATATACTTCTTCACCGCAAAAGATATAGCCCGGAAATTCGATAAGGTCTTTGACAGCATTATTGATCAGGTCAGGAACACACCCGGTGATTGGACCTGGACCTACCATATGTCTCCCGACCATTTGAAACAGCATAGAAAAGAGGCGCTTGACCTTTTCACCAATGACTTCGAAGAAGGCAAAAAAGAAGGCCGTTATATGGTTGGAGAGCTTCCGGCACTGCAGTTTCAGGACAATACATTCGATATAGCTTTATGCTCGCATTTTTTATTCCTATATTCAGAAAACTACGACTACAATTTTCACAAAGCTGCAGTGTATGAAATGCTGAGAATTGCAGGTGATGTCCGCATTTTCCCGCTCCTTGATCTCATGCTTACACGCTCGCCCTATATTGAGCCTTTAACGAAAGAGCTCAAAGAGGATGGATATAGAGTAGTAATAAAAAAAGTACCTTATGAGATACAGCGCGGCGGCAACCAGATGATGTGGATATTTAACGGCAAGAGAAACCGCATGCTGCCTTTATAGAACCGAAAAACCAACATTGCATACAATCTATTGAGAGTATAAAAAACAGTATTTTCAAAATTTGAAAATATTCATATTGACGTGGTCATTTGTTTATAGGAAAATGTGGCTGAGATTTGATTTATATATCAAAAATACCATTTGTATGTAACAAAATTAAGACATGTAAACACTAGTCAAAGAGAGGGAATTTCAATGAAGACAAATCTTCATTTTAAGATTTTATGTTCCATAGTACTGATAATAGTACTAATGGTCATAAACATAGCAGCCGAACAGACAGAAGACACTGAGATACTGGACAGGGGGAAATATCTGGTGAATCAGGCAGGGTGTAACGACTGTCATTCTCCGAGTTACGCAAACTCTGATGGAAACACTCCGGAAGATTCCTGGCTCACAGGGGATGCAATTGGCTGGCGCGGTCCATGGGGAACGACTTACGCTTCTAATTTACGTCTTATAGTTCCAAAACTCACCGAAGAGCAGTGGATGGCTTATGCAAAGAACTTAAAGACGCGTCCTCCGATGCCATGGTATAACCTGAGAAGAATGAAAAATGAAGATTTGCGCGCAATTTACCTGTTTATTGCCCATATGGGCCCCGCAGGCAAGCCAGCACCTGAATTTGTACCGCCTGGAGAAGAACCAGAGACGCCTTATGTGCTTTTCCCCTCTCCACCTGCGGAAAAGTGATTAAATTTACTTGCTCGAAATTGTCGCCTGACTATATTATAATAACAATTCATGAAACAATTATGCATAAGATGCCTTTACATCGGCATGGGTAGGCACGGACTCTTTTCAGGGAATATTTACGTAGCAATAGCTCAAGTTTCATTGGGTATAGCATTAATAGCAGTAAACATTGATTTCGGAAACCTAGGCGGGCTTGACTGGTCGAAAGCACTTATCCTTGCTGTATCTCTTTTAAGCATATTGGTAGGAGTATTAAATTTCATAGATTACAAAAAACCCGGCCGCATATGCCCCAATTGCTCCATGCCCGGAATGCTTGTTATTGAATCACGCGAAGGACAGAAATTCATAAAGGAAAATAATATTAAAATTCCAGAAGAAGCCCTAAATTGAGAGGCTCAACCCATAACCCTTTGTCTTTATAAACCGAGTAAGGTTCCTAATATTTACATAACGGGTTATATTTTATATATAACTATTCTCAGAGGAGACCATAATGTCTGAAATTACTCTTGATCATCATCTATACAGCTTTGGAGAGGGGGATGTTGAATCATTATTAGAGGATTATACCGATGAATCTACAATCATTATTCCAAACACGATTATAAAAGGTCTTGATGAGATTAGGGACTTTTTTACAAATTTAGTGACTGAGATACTTCCTCCGGGATGCGACTTTCATCTGCATGAAAAAGTGGTTGATGCAAATATCGGTTACCTGATATGGCACGCGGAATCGGACCTGTACAAGATACCTTTTGCTTCAGACACATTTGTATTCGACGAAAACGGCAAGATCGAAGTTCAGACTGTTGCGTTTGTTCTTCAGGAAAAAGATTAAAGATAAATTTAGCTTAATTATATGAGGCCGAACTCTCCGCAAATTCTAAGAATTGAGATATGGATGAATGAAAATATGGAATGGTCCCTTGAGGGGAACGGATCCCCCGAACAATACAGGCAGGCAGGCATTAGGCTCCGCTCGCTGTTCAAAAATGAGGATGAACTTAAACTTGTGAGGAACAAGAACAATATAAGCACCGTTTCAAAAGTTGATGCAATAGAGGTTATCAGAGACACTCTGTCCAACTACAATCTAATGCTTTGTGACGAGAAAGTCACTCGTATGATGGTATTTTTTTACTTGGACAAATCAGTAGGGTAGAATAAATTTAGATTTGTATTTAATTACTTCAAAATGTGACTTATTTCAAGAAATTTTGGACAGATAATTGAAATTCGCTGCAATAGACGTCGGATCAAACGCTGTTAGGCTCCTATTTACCCAAGTCTTCGACAACAAAGGAGAGATCTTTTTCAAGAAAGACTCCCTCTTCAGAGTTCCCATAAGGCTAGGGGACGACGCATTTGTGAAGAAAACTATTTCAGACGAAAAAGCCGACAGTCTAATAAAGACAATGATGGCTTTCAAGTATCTCATCGAAGCCTATTGCCCGCTTGATTATATGGCCATAGCAACAGCCGCAATGAGAGAGGCTGACAATTCACATGAAATCGTGAACGCGATAGAGAAGGAATCCGGTCTTAGACTTGAAGTTATAGACGGTCACCGTGAGGCGGAGATTATTTACTCAACCCACGTTGCCGAAGCTCTTGATGATAAAGGTAACTACCTCTATATAGACGTCGGAGGAGGAAGCACAGAGCTTACGCTAATTTCTGACTCCGTCATTGTGCACTCACACTCGTTTAAGCTCGGTACGGTACGTCTTCTCACAGAGCAGGTGCCCAAATCAGAATGGCGGAAAATGAGAACCTGGATCAAGAACAACACTTCTGATTTCCCCTCTATAAAAGGCATTGGTACGGGAGGAAATATAAATAAGGTATTAAAAATGTCCCACAAGGATGAAGGAGATTTTTTATCTTACAAAGGAATTAAACAGGTATCCGACCTTGTGAATTCCTATAGTTTTGAGGACAGGATATCAAAACTAAATCTCCGCCCCGATCGTGCGGATGTGATTGTGCCAGCGACCAAGATTTTTTTAAAAGCTCTGAAGTGGGCGGACATTAAAGAACTCTATGTCCCCAGCATAGGGCTTTCAGACGGCATTATTCATGTGCTTTACGAGATACATAAACAACTAAGGCTCAAGGCTTAAGGATTAGCCAAATCTGAAAAAACTGCATTTGGCATATACTACTAAAATGACAGGACATTTTGATAAGAATGATTTCTACAGTCTTCCAGACGGCATTAACCGGAACGAACTTCTCCGCAGGCTGACCGCTGAAAATTCCTTCTCGCTCGAAGCTCCCAAAAAGAAAACCGAGGAATTTCTGGACACATTCGACAGAAGGCTCCATAACAGTGGGCTTGTGCTCATCAAAGAGGGAATCTCATATTACCTCAAGAACCTGTCAAACGGGAGTGTTGTCGAGTCATTTAATGACAAGCAGAATCTAGATCCGAAGTTCTGGTGGGACCTTCCCAAATGTGGACTAAAAAAAGAACTAAGAAAATCAATTGACATAAGAGCCCTTTTATCGCTCGCTAAAATACAACGGTCGATCGCAGTGCTGAGGCTCCTTAACGAGGACAAAAAAACAGTCCTGTTCGTTTACATAAAAGATTTAAAAGTGCTCGATAGCCCTCATGACAAATACTCGGTCATAGTGCAAACCAAAGCCATAAGGGGTTATGAAAATGAAGCCAATGAGTTTGGAGAGTATTTAGTCGCCATAGGGCTCGAAAAACGAAGGGGCGATATTTTGGCTGCGCTTGAGAGCAACCTGAGCAAGTACCCGCTTGATTATTCATCAAAGATAAATGTGCATTTAAAGCCTGACATGATAGCGCCCCATGCAATCAGGCAGCTTCTGAAAAACCTTTTTCAGACCATGCGGGCCAATGAGTTTGGAATAATAAAGGACATAGACACAGAGTTCCTCCACGATTTCAGGGTTGCCGTAAGGAGAACCCGCTCCGTCCTGAGCCAGATAAAACAAGTATTCCCTGAAGATGTAACAAACGAATTCAAGGCCAAATTCAGCGACATAGGGAAAGCCACCAACGAGCTCCGCGACCTGGACGTATATCTTCTTAAGGAGGATTCGTATAAAAATATGCTGCCTGATGATTTAAGAAATGGACTGGATCCCATGTTTAAATCTTTAGCAGAAAAAAGAGCAGAGGCTCTTGAAAAATGTGCCGCTTTTCTGAGGTCGGAAAGGTACAAAGAAATTGTCAGATCGTGGGAAATTTTTTTAAACACGGAAGAGCCTGCGGACGCGCGGGCCAAAAACGCTGAAACGCATATAATTCATGTAGCTAAAGTGCATATTTGGAAGAAGTACTCCAAAACAATTAAACTTGGGAGCAAGATTACTAGCTCTACACCCGACCCCAAGCTTCACAGTTTGAGGATAGAGTGCAAGAAGCTTAGGTACCTGCTGGAATTTTTCACGTCCCTTTTCCCCGAAGAAGAGATGAAGAATATTATTAAGCACCTTAAAAAACTCCAAGATAATCTAGGCGACTTCAACGACCTTCACGTTCAGCAGGAAAGCCTGAAATTATTTCTCAGTGGACATAATATTGGATATGATCCTATTAAGGCCAATGCTCAGGCTGCCGCCGGAGGGCTCATATCGGTCTTGTATCAAAAGCAGATCAGGGTGCGAAAGAAATTCTCGGATAACTTTAATGAGTTCAACGACAAAGAGACAACAGAACTATTCAATAAACTATTCAAAGGGGGCTAGCTCAAAGGTTATGAAGAAACTCGCAATATACAGCATGAAAGGAGGCGTCGGGAAAACGGCAGCTTCGGTCAACCTGTCATATCTTGCAGCAAGAGACGGTTCCAACACTCTTCTTTGTGACCTCGACCCTCAGGGGGCCTCAACATATTATTTCCGCATACGGGCTTCAAAGAACTTCAAGGCAAATAAATTCATAAAAGGCGGAAAGCATATAGATAAAAACATCAAGGGCACCGATTACCCAAACCTGGACCTCCTGCCCTCCAAGCTGTCTTACCGCAATATGGACCTTGCGCTTGATGCGCTTAAAAACTCTAAAAAAAGACTAAAGCAAATTTTCAAGGAGCTTGAGGACGAATACGACTATCTGTTTATGGACTGCCCACCCGGGATTTCGCTGATATCTGAAAATGTATTTAACGCGGCGGACATTATTATTGTCCCGCTTATCCCAACAACATTGTCAGAGCTTACCTACGAAAAACTGCTCATCTTTTTTGATAAGCACAAGATAGATCCAAACAAAATACATACCTTTTTTTCCATGGTGGAGACAAGGAAAACCCTTCATCAGGAAACTATGCAGAAATTGACCGAGGAATGCGGAAATATATTTGCAACGACTATTCCCTACCGTTCAGACGTTGAGAAAATGGGCGTTTACCGGGAGCCCGTTCCAATTTCAAGCCCTCATTCTGACTCCACACGCGCCTACGAAAAGCTTTGGCGCGAAATTGAAGCAGTGCTTTAAAAAAAATCATGGCAGAAGAAATTGAAAGAAAATTTCTAGTGAATGAACTTCCGCCCGAAATAGATTTCTACCCTCATAGCGAAATCATTCAGGGTTATCTCATGATTACAGACAATGGAGTGGAGGTCAGGCTACGCAAGAAAGGCGGGCACTGTTTTCATACCGTCAAATCCGGATCGGGGCTTGTGAGGAAGGAGGCTGAGAAGGAGATAAGCGAAGCCGAGTTTGTAAAGCACTGGCCCGCGACCAGAGGCAAACGAATTGAAAAAGTAAGATCCGAAATTGAGTATGAAGAACACCTCATAGAACTAGATATATATTCTGGCGACCTTGCAGGGCTTGTTGTAGCCGAAGTAGAGTTTGAAAGTGAGGAAGAAAGCTCACACTTTGAGCCCCCGGAGTGGTTCGGAGAAGAAGTAACCGACGACGAGAGATACAAAAACAAAAACCTCGCCCTTAACGGCAAGCCCT
>CBDUCG010000038.1:0-15162 GCA_965365595.1 uncultured bacterium | reverse complement strand
TCAAGATGCCGAAGTTGTAAATCTAATAGGGAAAATAGTTCTTGTAGAGATAGGAAAAGATTCTACAATAAATGCAGTAGGCGGTCCTACAATGGGAGCCGATCCGATTGTCGGCTCAGTTCTGGCTTTGAGCCAGGAGCAAGGCAATCCACTGCCCGGTTTTCTTGTCCGGAAAGAGGAAAAAGGTCATGGCACAGGAAAACTTATAGAAGGCAATCTGAAAGAGGGCGATGTGGCTGCAATGTTTGAAGATGTTGTAACCACTGGGGGCTCGGTTATTAAAGCAATAAATGCTGTCCGTGATTCAGGGGCGGAAGTGAAAAAGTTATTTGTTATAGTAGACAGGGAAGAAGGTGCCAAAGCGAAGTTTGAAGAAATGGGAGTTGAATTTTATACCATCTTTAATATAAGCGAGCTGCTTTAACCAAGTCCTCAATTTACGGAACTTTAATATTATATTCTTCCAGCTTTCTTCTAAGAGTAAGCCGGTTTATTCCAAGGGTTCTTGCGGCTTTCGACCGGTTCCAGCCACTTTCGCTTAAAGCTTCCTCAAGTAATATCTTCTCAGCTTCCTTGACTACCTGACTGTAAACATTGCTATTATTATCAGATTGTAAAATTCCCCTAACCGAATCTCTTAATGTTTCATTAAGGGATGGGGATTGCTTGATACTGGTAAAATTGAGATTTGAGTTTAGCTCGAGATCATAAGAAGTCAGATATGGGGATTTTGTAAAAGCTATAGCTTTTCTGATGGCATTTTCCAGCTCTCTTACATTGCCCGGCCAATCATATTTCATAAGACTGTCTTTAAATGTTACGCTAACTCCTCTAATATTTTTTCCTGCCTGGCTCCCGTGTCTTCTGGTTAGGCATTCCATAAGTAGTGGTATATCTTCTTTCCGCTCTTTTAAAGGAGGCAGGTGAATATTGACCACGTTTATTCTGAAATATAGATCCTCCCTGAATAAACCTGAACGCACCAGCTCCTCAAGGTTTTTATTAGTTGCTGTTATTAGCCTGACATTTACTGAAATTTCCTTGCTGCTGCCAAGTCTGTGGAAAGTACCGCTCTGTATAACTCTTAAAACTTTGGCCTGAAGAGATAGTGACATGTCTCCAACTTCATCAAGAAACATTATTCCCCCATCAGCCTCTTCAAACTTTCCGGTCCTGGCGGAGTCAGCTCCCGTAAATGCTCCTTTTTCATATCCGAAGAGTTCAGCCTCCAAGAGGTTTTCCGGGATCGCGGCGCAGTTAAGAACTACAAACTGCTTTTCCCATCTGGTGCTGACTTTCCATACTGATTCCGCTACAAGTTCTTTTCCGGTTCCGCTCTCTCCTGTAATAAGTACAGGTACATCTACTCTCCCTACCTGACCTATAAGTTTGCATACCTCCTGTAACATCGGTGAGTCTCCGACAATGGCACAGGTAACGCTGCTTCCCACTGCATCTCCGGCAAATTCCAGTAGCTCGCCCTTGAGTTCTGCCTTGATTCCCAATGCCTTTTTTATTGCCTGAATTAACTTGGGGTTGTTAAGAGGATCAATAATGCAATCGAAAGCTCCGAATGTCATGGATTCTATTAGATGCCTGGCGCCTTTTTCTTCTGTTAACACGATTACAAAGGAATTTTTATTTAGCTTGACCAAGGCGCTTACGCCCATAGAGTCTACGTCTAATAATGAGACATCAGTATTGTCGGTTTCATTAATAACACTTTGGATGGACAATTCGTCCATTTCTTTTAGAATTTTTGCAATTCCTTTGGAGATGGTTGAATTTTTTGTATATAGGGTAATATTAGTACTCATTTAACACTCCCCTTGTGTAACAAAAGTATACAAGGCGATTAAAATGTAATCAAGATTCCAAAAATGTTTTGTTGAAGTATCAGTAACTAAAGGGATTTTACATTCTGGCATTTAAATTGCATAACTAAAAGGGATTATTTAATCATAATATGTACAATCTTATTGCAAAGGATATAAATAATTGGATTTTATACTGATATCAGCAGTAGTACTAGCGGCCTTTCTGGCGTTAAACATAGGAGCTAACAACTCTGCTGCATCCATGGCAACAGCCTATGGGGCCGGAGTAAGGACGAAGCGGCAAGCTGTAATTATTATTGCTGTATTTGCTTTACTCGGAGCCCTGATTGCAGGAGCGCCCGTAGTAAAAACTTTGGGAAATGGTCTTGTACCAAGTGAAGTTTTATCATCCCATATCGGGCTTGTACTAATAATATTTATTATTGCCTCAATCTTTGTTACATGGGCTAATGTTGCCAAAGTGCCTATAGCTACCACTCACGCAATTGTATGTGCGATTGCAGGAGTAGGATTATATTCAAGCTCTCTGCATACCGATAAGTTTTTTGAAATTCTTATATGGTGGATTGCCGCTCCATTGGTTGCCTGGATTATTAATTTTCTTATGGCCAGATATCTTTATTTCCGCACACTTAAATATCTAGCGGAAAAATATTCTGAAAAGTCCATTAACCGAATTTTGATGCTCATGATTACGGTATCGGGGACTTTCCTTGCGTTCTCGGCGGGCGCGAATAACTCAGCCAATGCCGTTGGCCCTCTTGTAGGATTAGGTTTGATTGGCACATATCAAGGCGCGATTATTGCAGGGGTTGCTATGGGTGTTGGTGCAATACTTTTTGGTGGCCGGGTGCTTGAAACTGTTGGTAAGGAAATTACAGAGATATGTATTTTGAGGGCCGTATCTGTAGAATTTACAGGAGCGGGTCTGATACTTCTGGCTTCATTTTCAGGAATACCCGTTTCTATAGCGGAGATCATTACCTCAGGTATAATAGGTTTTTCATGCGCTCAGAAAGGTTTTGGAGTTACAGCGCGTAACCGGCATGTTCTTACAATTGCATTTTTCTGGATAGTGATACCTTTTATAGCTATAGCAATGGGTTATGGGTTAACATCTCTTTATTTCAGCTATAATGTTGGAGAATTTATTACTCTCAATTTTGGCTTGTAGATGAGTTTTACTAATTAATATCTGGATTGGAATGTACAATGACTAATAAAGTGAAAAAAAGGTTTACTTCAGAACAGATAGAAAAGCTCAACCTGAAATTCCAGGATGCAACCGCTCAGGAAATTCTTGAATGGGCAACGTATCTGCATCCAAGGATAGCTCTTGCTACAAGTTTTCAAGCCCAGGGTGTTGTGTTGATCGACATGATTATGAAGATTAATAAAAAAGCCAGAATCTTTACTCTGGACACCGGTAGACTTAATGAAGAGACCTACGAAGTTATGGATGCTATAAAGAGCAAATACAGCGCTAATATAGAAATTATTTTTCCTAATAAAAAAGAAGTAGAAGAAATGGTTCATGCCCACGGACCGAATCTGTTCTATAAGGGAAAAGATAATAGATTCCTTTGCTGTGATATTCGTAAAGTAAGACCTCTAAGAGAATATTTGCCCAATCTGGACGGTTGGATAACATCAATAAGAAAGGATCAGACAGAGAGCAGGGCTGAAGCCGGCAAGTTCGAGCTTGACGAACTTCACGGCGGAATTATCAAGATTAATCCACTTGTTGATTGGAGTTCGAAAGAGGTTTGGGAATATATTAAAGAGCACAAAGTTCCTTATAACAAGTTGCATGATCTGGGTTACCCCAGCATAGGTTGCGCCCCCTGCACACGTGCCGTCAAGGACGGTGAAGACCCCAGGGCAGGCCGCTGGTGGTGGGAAAATGATTCAGATAAAGAGTGCGGCCTTCATATTAACCACAGTGTGAATTCCTAGGAACTACCCTATTTGCTATTGTTGCTAACCATATCATTATTAATTTACTAAAAGGCTATTGAAGATTATTCTCGGAGCTTTCTTCCTCTGAGGATACAGGCATTGGTGAGGCCTGGTGGATTACCATTTTCCATCCAGATTCGTTTTTTTCAAAGATATTTGTGGATACTGAAACGTTCATCATGACGGGGTCTCTCTTTATATATGTGAGTTCCTGAATACAGGTGACCCAGGCTGCGTTACCTTCAATTTCAACACTTAAATTATGTAGTTTTATCTCAAGCTGGTCTTCCGGGTCAAATACATTTTCCCAACTCTGCCTTATTGCTTCCCAGCCTCTCAGCATTACCCACCCGGGATGCATGCACCCGGCCCTATCGTCATGGACAAATACTGTGCCCATTAGTTCAAGGTCTCTTGTTCCCAAGGCTTTATAAAATCTTGTATTTATCTCCAGTACTTGAGATTTATCAGTATTGTTGCTCATTTGTTTTTCCTGCATTTCGGGATTGCTAAGAACAGTTTGTTGTTGATACGCTCCGCTATTGTTTAAATACGTCCACTACCTTGCTAAGAGAATTGAATATATCACCCTTAACTCTTGATATATCATTATAGATAGCAAATATCATTATGAACAAAAGAAGCGCCAAACCGATACGCTGGCTTATTTCAAGGAATTTCTGGCTTAGAGGTTTTCTTTTAATCGCTTCTAGAGTCAGATATACGACATGTCCTCCATCTAGCATAGGTATTGGAAATAGATTTATCACTGCAAGATTTATGCTTATAAAACAAGTAAACTGGAGCAATTGAGCAAAACCGGTTTCTGCGGCCGCTCCTGAAACTTTGGCAATCAAGATAGGTCCTGCAAGGCTCTTTCCTGCTGTTCCAAGCGCGATTTTTCCGGTTACCAGCTTATATAGAAATCCCAAAAGAAGCACAATCACTTCCACTATCATATTAAATGCTTCCTTCACACCGTTGTATATGGATTCAAAAAATCCGTATTTCTTTACTATTTCGTCTGTATAAACCTGAATCCCAATAGCACCCGCGCCGTTTTCTCCAAGTGGCTCAGGAGTGATTTGTATATCGAAAACATTATCCCCACGCTCTATAAGCATGGTCAGCTGTTTATTTGCGTTTTGTTGAATAACGGATGCCATCTCGTTCCAATCTTCTATGGGCTGACCGTCAATTTCAAGAATCTTGTCTCCTTTTTCAAGCTCTGCCTTATCCGCCGGAGTTCCGTCCATCACCCCTCCAACCTTGGCTAGAACAGGCTCACCGAAACCGAGTGCTACAAGTCCTTCTGAGGAGGCTATAGCCTTTATTGGTATTGAAATCGGCTCTCCTTCTCTATCGACTTTAACATCCAGCAGTACATCAGGGTTTGTCTGGAGTTGAATATTCACGTCCCTCCAGTTTGAAACTTCACTTCCGTCAATTTCGACTATCTTGTCTCCAACCTGAAAACCTGCTTCGGCTGCTGGAGAGCCTTCCGCTATCTGACCAATCTCAGGGCTCCGCTCTAAATAGGCAGGTACAGAGATTCCAATCATGAATACTATAGGCAATAATACAAAAGGCAGTAAGAAGTTCATAAAAGGTCCCGCGACAACAATAGCGAGTCTATTCAATATCGGCTGGTTGGAGAAACCTCTTGGATATTCTTTTTCAGAGTAATTGTCGGCACCTGAAAGGTCTTGAGCTTTCGATGTGATTTCAATATTTTTGCCGTCTCTTTCAACAACAAACTCAAATTCTCTAAGTGGTTCAGTTTCAAGAGTTGCCTCGAGCTGCTTCCATCTGTCAAAAGATTTAAGCTCAAATCCGTCGATACTTACAATTCGGTCGCCGGATTTAAAACCGGCTCTTTCCGCATTTGATCCCTGGTCCACTTTATCAACAATAAAATTACCCTCAACCCCCTCGCCGTACATTTTCACATATCCACCAAGCGGAAGAAGGCATATCAAATACTCAGTTTCACCCCTTGTAAATCCTATAAGCTTTTTACCAAACCCCAGGGAGAATTTTTCAACTCTTACACCACTCCATTTAGCTACCAGAAAGTGGCCTAATTCGTGAATAAATACTAATACTCCGATTACAAAGATAAAGGCTATTATTGCTGTCATTTATTGATTCTCTCCTAATTTGCGATTAAGGACTGTGCCGTATTTTTTGCCCAGCGGTCACTTTCAAGTACAGCTTCAAGTGTGTTTGCGGGTTGTGTATCGTGAAGTTCCATTACTTTTTTTACAGTACTAACTATACCCGGAAATTTCATCTGTCTGGATAGAAATGCTGAAACCGCAATTTCATTGGCACCATTAAGTACCGAAGGCATTGTACCACCTTCTCTCAAAGCGTCAAAAGCCAGAGAAAGAGCGGGAAACTGCTTTAAGTCAACATCCTGAAAATTAAGGTCCCCAAAACTCTCAGGAGAAACTGTATTACAGTTCATATGTATTCTTTCAGGATAGGAGAGTGCGAATGCTATTGGTATTCTCATATCCGGTGAACCCATTTGGGATATTACTGAGCCGTCTATGTACTCCACCATTGAGTGGACTATGCTCTGGGGATGAATCCAAACAGATATTTGATCAGCTTCAAACCCAAAAAGCCATTTTGCTTCTATAACCTCAAAACCTTTGTTCATAAGGGTAGCTGAATCTATTGTAATTTTCTTCCCCATTTTCCATGTGGGGTGATTTAGAGCAACCTCCACGCTGACATCCTCTAGCTGGTCATTTGTAGTATTTAAAAAAGGACCACCTGATGCGGTAAGAATCAATCGTTTTACATGATTTCTTTTCCCGCATTCAAGAGCCTGAAATATTGCGCTATGCTCACTGTCTATCGGGAGCAATTTCCCACCTTGCTTCTTAATTTCATTCGTTAGTACTTCACCGGCAATGACAAGAGACTCTTTATTCGCAAGCGCTATATCCTTTCCTGATTTTGCTGCAGCCAGAGTAGGTCGTAATCCTGAGGCCCCCACCATGGCGGATACAACAAGATCCGCTTCCTCAATTTTTGCTATTGCTTCTGCTCCCTGCTGACCATGGAGTATCTGCGTTTTGGATGAGTTAACTTGAGAACAAAGCTGGCTCACGGATCTTTCATCTGCAATTGAGGCGGCAAGAGGATTGAATTTACTTATCTGTTCTATTAAAAGCTCGGTATTGTTTCCTGCGGATAGCCCAACTACGCTGAATTTGTCGGGGTGCTGAGAGATTACGTCAAGTGTTTGTCTGCCGATTGAGCCCGTAGATCCGAGTATGGAAATTTTCTTCAAATCACTTCCCTTTTCTTAACTTGCTCCCCCGTTAGTCCAAATCTCCTTTCCCTTTTCTGGTAATTAAGGATAGCTTTTATTAAATGTCTCTTTCTAAAATTGGGCCAGAGAGTCTTGGTAACGTAAATTTCAGTATAAGCCAGCTGCCATAGCATAAAATTGGAAAGCCTCATTTCACCGCTAGTTCTTATTAGAAAATCAGGTTCGGGTAAGTTAGAGGTATACAAAAATTTCGAGAAATTACTTATATTGATGTTCTCAGGAGCTACATTGCCATGAGATATCATTTCTTTTGCGGCATCGATTATTTCTTCCCTTCCTCCGTAGCTAAGGGCCAGAGTTAGAGTTAATTCATTGCAGTGCTTGGATTTCTCCATAGTTTCCGTAAGCACTTCGTATACGTCCCCGGGAAGTTCCCATAGTCTTCCAATGGCGTTTATGCTAACGCCATTTTCAATTAGTTTATCGCTTTCATTAACCAGGTAATGCTTTAAGAGCTCCATCAAGGCATCAACCTCAACTTTGGGACGTTTCCAGTTTTGAGCCGAAAAAGCATATAAGGTAATATGTCTTAGACCAAGCTCTTTTGCGCCTTTTACAACAGCTTTAACTGATTTCATTCCTTCTCTATGACCGCTAATCCGATCCAGATTTTTTTTTCTAGCCCATCTGCCATTGCCATCCATAATTATTACTATGTGTTCAGGCAGATTGTTTTTGTCCACTAGAGACTCAAGTTTACCTTTCATTAGCTCCCTAATTATAACATTTCAACTTTATTAAAAAAGTACGGTACTTCAGAAGGATATGTCACAAAAAGCCTCTATTTGAAGAATGTTTTGGATATGAAGGAAATTGGGGTAGCGATAAAAATTACTATAAGCAGAACTGACAACACTACCAGAAACGCAAGGCAATATATAAATAAAGATAATGGTATAAAGAAGATTTTGTAAATGAAGAACCAGTCTTTGGAAATCTCCATTACTATAGACCCATAACTCCCTATAAACTTTGAAATGACAGTGAAGAACATTGTTAACATTTTATATCCTCAGGGCTATAAAAATATCCTATTCTTTTCATAAGTGCAAAAAATCTGTTATATGTTGCATTCTTTGTTCTATTGATTACCTCAAATATAAAGCTGACATATACAGTATTACCCGCGATTAAAGGCATTTGTTCTGAATTTAAACATTTCAAGTTGCTAGTTACAGTATGTTTAGTTAACCTGTAACAGAGGTAATTTAAATGAGATTAACAGTAGCATTTCTTCTAATTTTTACTCTATTTGCAACCGGCGTAAAAGCGGATAATGACAGCGTATATGAAGGTCTTTCCAACTTCACTAGGGTGCTTGACCTGATCCAGCGGAATTACGTTGAAGACGTTGATGGACAGGAGCTTACAACCAAAGCTATAGAAGGTATGCTGCAAAGCCTGGATCCCTACTCGGCTTATTTAAGCCCCGAGCGTTATAGAGAGCTTGAGATCGGTACATCCGGTGAGTTTGGCGGCGTGGGTATGGAAGTTACCACAGGCGAGGGTTACCTGAAAGTTATATCTCCCATAGAGGGAGGGCCTGCTGAAAAAGCCGGAATAAAGCCCAAAGATCTGATAATAGAAATAGAGGGAGAGTCAACAGAGGGTATGGTTGTTCAGGAGGCTGTGAAGCTCCTCCGAGGACCTAAAGGAAGCTCAGTAAATATTACCATCCGGAGAGAGGGCAAGGCCAAGCCATTTAGTCTAACGCTTGTCAGAGATAAAATAATTGTTAAGAGCGTCAAATACAAAATGCTTGATAGCCAAATCGGGTACATAAGACTAGTCCAGTTTCAGGAAGATTCATCTCAGGAATTAAGAACCGCATTATCCGAGCTCGAAGCACAAAACGGAGGTAAGCTAAGAGGTGTTGTTTTGGATTTAAGAAATAATCCGGGCGGACTTTTGGGCGAAGCGATAGAAATAGTGGATGAATTTATTGACCGAGGTCTTATTGTCAGCGTAAGGGGAAGAATAAAGGGAGAGGCCAGGGAATACTATGCGACAAAAAATGGAAATTTTCAGGAATATCCCATTGTTGTTATCGTAAACGATGGAAGCGCAAGCGCTTCAGAGGTTGTTGCTGAAGCTCTTCAGGATAGTAAAAGAGCTACTATTTTAGGCACCAATACATTTGGAAAGGGTTCTGTGCAGACGATTATCCGGCTTGAGGACGGATCCGGATTAAAACTTACAACCGCTAAATTTTACGCTCCGAGTGGCAGATCTATAAGTGAAGTTGGCGTTAAGCCAGATGTAATAGTAGAAAATACAAACTCCCATGATAAACAATTGGATACTGCTGTTGAAATACTTAAGAGTTCAGGTACAAATGCTGTTCCCAAGGGTTAAGGAGTGCCTCTCTTTTGCCGACAAAGCCTAGTAGAACAACAAGAAAAACGAGGAAAAGGTCAACAAGAAAGAAGAAAAGCGCACGCGTTACTAGGGTTGTTGTAATTACAGCAGGATTTTTAGTTTTGCTTTTCTTTACGCTTTATGGCCTGAATTATTTAAAGCAAAATTCAACTTCGGACTTGTCAAGCAAGAGATTGTCGGCAACTGAAGTGGATAACCTTATCAAAGATATCGACCAGAGCTTGACCGGGGCATTTTTTGAAGCCGGAATATCTTCTAAAAATATCAGTTCAAGGAGGGTGTTTAATAAGGAACAGGGCAATCTGACATGGGAATATAAAGATATAAATATATCACCCGAAAAAGGGGTTACTTCAGAAAAAGTCAAAAAGATACTACAAAAATCGGTCATTGAGAATTACCCGGTTAAGTACGAATTTAAAACCGGCAAAAATTCACTTACAGCTTATATAAAGGTAAACGACATAACAACTCACAAAGTCAGCTTTGACTTTGTGAAACAGACGGCACAGAATTCCAAACCTAAAAAACAGACAGATAAAAAGGTCTCTGAAAAATCAAAACAGAGTGATATTGAAAAAACCCGGGAAGTAGCAAGTTCAAGCAAGACTTTGCCTTCTCCGGATATTAAAGCTGTTAGTAAAAATTATCCTAAATCCAAAATAGTTATTATTGTTGATGATCTTGGTATGAATAAGGAACCCATAGATCAACTCTTGAATATCAAGGCCCCGATTACATTTGCTGTATTGCCTAATCTTCCATACTCAAATTATGCCGCCGAGAAGGCTGATAACAAGGGCTGGGATGTTATTCTTCATATGCCGATGGAGCCTAAAGAATCTTCCGGCTACACAGGAACTGACGCAGGGGATGAAGTATTGTTGGTCGGGTTGCCCAAAGATGCAATATTGACAAAGCTTAACAATAGTATTTCCTCCGTTCCCTATATAAAGGGAGTAAATAATCACATGGGCTCAAAATTTATGGAAAACGATGAGTTAACAGAGCTTGTGCTTAGAGATCTGAAGAAAAGGGGATTACTATTTGTAGACAGCAAGACATCTAGTCAGAGTAAAGGATACGAGACCGCTCTCAAGCTTGGTATGGATGCTGCCCAGAGGGATTTGTTTTTGGATAACTCATCCAAAAAGTCGCAATATGTAAAAAGCCAGCTTAAAAAACTTGTAGAAATTTCAAAGAAAAAGGGATACGCGGTGGGTATCTGCCATCCCTATCCGGGGACAGTTGAAGCACTTAGAGAAATGTTACCCAAAATAAATGAAGAGGTTGAAGTTGTTTCTATATCAAATATTATTAATAATTCTGGTCAGCGGGGGAGGAATTAGTAAATCTCTCGTGCAAACAAGGAGAAAGTAATGGGTTTAATTGATGATACTAGAAAGAGAAGAGATTCGTGGATAAAAAGATTTGAAGAAATGCGTCAGGAAGAAGAGTGGGATCCTGAAAATGTTGACACTGAAGCTGAAGAAAAGAGAATTATGGAGAACAGAAAAAAAGTTGGGGTATTCCCGCCAAAACCTGAAGTCAGCAATGCGGATTAAATGAAGGGTCTCTACGACTTGACAATCAAGTCTGTATACATTAGTTTTTTTTAGCTAAACTAGTTTAAATGGGAGGAAGTTTATTTATGCCAGGAATTGTAGTAGGAAATAACGAGAGCATTGACAGCGCTCTTAAAAGATTTAAGAAACAGGTTGAGAAAGGTGGTGTTCTATCTGAAGTAAGAAGAAGGGAATACTATGAAAAACCTAGTGAAAAGAAGAAAAAGAAACTTTTTGCTGCCAAAAAACGCGTTGTGAAACGCACCAGAAGGAACTAATTTCTCGAATTAATAAATATTATAGTAAATCCGGTTGGGGGACACAACATTTGAATTTGCTATTCCATAAACTTAAGTCGATTGATCATTCCTTTGAGTGTCCTGTTTTATGTTTAATTATAAGTTCAAACATAGATGTCAAAATTTAACAATGAGGCTCTTGTTAACGAAATAAAAGGGAGGTTGAGTATTATTAACCTCGTAGAGAGTTACACATCTGTTAAAAAAACTGGAAAGGGCTATGTAGCGCTTTGTCCTTTTCATGATGACACAAATCCCTCTATGCATGTAAATGAAGAAAAAGGCCTGTTCCATTGCTTTAGCTGCGGAGCGGGCGGGGATATCTTTGGTTTCTACATGCGCTACAATAACCTTTCCTTTCCAGAGACATTGTCGGAACTGGCAAAAAAAGCCGGAGTAACAATTGAAGAACGCTCCAGCTCTGTCGCACAAAAATCCCCTAATAGTGTTTTATATAAAATCAACGCTGTCGCCGCCAAATACTATAGAAACATGCTTCAAGAGAGCCCTGAAGGAAAAGTAGGCAGAGAGTATTTAGCAGCAAGGGGTTTTGAGCCTGATATGGCCAAAGAATTTATTTTTGGTTTTGCCACTGAGGGTTGGGATAATCTAGTTAAGTTTCTAACCAAAAACAAAGTCCCCCTCAACATCGCAGAGAAAGTAGGATTAATAGTAAAAAGAAAGAACACCGACGGATATTACGACAGATTTCGTAACAGGTTGATGTTTCCGATTTGCAATGTCGACGGTAAAGTCATAGGTTTTGGCGGCAGGAGGGTCAACGAAGAGGACGAGCCTAAGTATATAAATTCGCCTGAGTCTGATATCTACCAAAAAAGAAAGAGTTTTTATGGAATAAATAAATCTAAAGATTTTATTAGAAGGGAAGACCGGGCAATACTGGTTGAAGGTTATACAGATTTTCTTTCTCTTTACTCATCCGGAACTAAAAATGTTGTTGCTACACTTGGAACATCCTTGACTAGGGAGCACGTGAGCATTCTGAAACGTTATACGGAAAATGTTGTTGTTATTTTTGACAGCGATGAAGCAGGGAAAAAAGCTGCTATGAGGTCTTTGGATGTTTTACTGGAAGAAGGATTGTTGCCATATGTGGTTCCGCTTCCGGCAGGAATGGACCCGGATTCCTATATCGCCGGAGAAGGCTTAAATAAATTCACTGAACTAATAGAAAATTCTGCAAGCTGGGTCGATTTCTGGTTTGATATGACCAGTGATCGTCAGAAAAAAGGCATTATCACAAGGAAGCAAATGTTAGAGGAAATTGTTCAGTTAATAAGGAACCTCAAAGACCCGGTCGAAAGAAGTTATAGAATCAAAAAAGCTGCCGAGATGTTGAGCGTGCCGGAAAGCGAAATATACTCCAGGGTGAAAGCGGGAAGGGGGCAAAGTAGAAGCTCAGATACCAAACCACAAAACAGATACCCGACCTCGGAAAAGCTATTATTAACTGCACTGGTCAAGTTCCCCGATCTTCGTGTACACTTAAATAATGAGAATTGGAGAGATTTTATAACTGAAGATGTCATCCTCTCTGTGTTGGAAGTAATAGTAGAAGAGGGTATTTCTGACCCCTCATCATTATTGATCCGCTTTGAGGGTAATGATTTCCATGAAATCATCTCAGAATCATTGCTATCCTCTCCAAACATCTCCGATATCGAAACAGCTGAAAAAGTTGTTCACGCATGCATTGCCAAATTGAAACTTTCAAGGCTTGATGAAAAGCTTAAAGAACTAAGGATTGAAATTGATGAAGCTATTAAAGAGAAAGATGTTCATCTTGAAAAAAAACTTCTTGAACAGTATAGGGATTTATCAATTCAAAAACGACGGGAGGAAGGAAGAGTCTCATGAGTAATGAGAAAAAGGACGCATTAGACATCGAGATTGTACAAGATGACATCAATCTTTCAGGCTCCGGCAACAAATCTGATGCTGAGCAAGAGGCCAATGAATATCAGGGCGATTCTGAAAAAAATGAGTATGAAAATAAACAAAAAAATGGGTCAACTGCACCCAAATATGAATATGGATTAAGAACAAATAAAGAAAACGCCAATGAGTATGACCTAATAAGATTTTATCTTCATGAAATTGCCGATCACACTCTTCTCTCAAGAGAAGAAGAAATGCGCATAGCAAAAAAAATTGAAACGGGCAAAAGGATTATAGCAAAGACAATACTTAGTTCTTCTTTGATGCTTAATGAAGTATGTGGCATTGGAGAGGAGATCCAGAAAGGCGATCTGGATGAAAAGGACGTGACCAATTCTCTGGACGACGCTGATAGCCTTGCCGAAGATACATCTATCGGCATAGGAAATCTAATACAGGAAATTACCAAATTATACAGAGATAGTGAAGAGCTAAAAAAAGAAGCCGAAGCCACATCAAACAATAGAAAGCCCCAGCTTTTAAAGAAAATCAAAGAAAATAACGATAAGATGCTTTCATATCTGGAAGAAATAAATTTAAACGGCTCACAGATGGAGAGAATCCTTACAGTTGCAAGAGGGTATATAAAAAGACTCGAAAAAATAAAGAATGAATTGGATAGTTCTCAAAAGAAAACTTCTAAGTTAAATGCCAAATCTAAAAAAGAATATTCAAAAGAAATACAGGAATTATTGAATGAGGCCGAAGAAAATACCCGTGGACTTAAAAAATGTGTGGGTAGAATTGAATTCGGGGAACATATAACCACAATGGCGAGAAAGAAGCTTATCGAATCCAATCTGCGATTGGTGGTTAGCATTGCCAGACGTTATATTAACCGCGGCCTTCCATTCCTCGATCTGATTCAGGAAGGTAATGTTGGGTTGATGAGGGCCGTAGAAAAGTTTGAATACAATAGAGGGTATAAATTTTCAACCTATGCCACATGGTGGATCAGACAGGCTATTACGCGCTCACTTGCGGATCAATCTCGAATTATACGAATCCCGGTTCATATGACTGAGACAATCAACCGCATAATTAGAACTTCAAGGCTATTAGTTCAGGAATTGGGCCGTGAGCCGACTCCCGATGAAATAGCACAGAGAGTGGGGATGTCAACGGATAAAGTGACCCGAGTGCTGAAAATTTCCAAAGACCCTATATCTCTGGAAACACCTCTAGGTGATGATGAGGACAGTAAGCTTGTAGATTTGATAGAGGATTCCAGCACAAGTTCTCCAGTTAATGTGCTTGAAAAAAATGAGCTTAAGGAAATTATTAATAACGCTTTGTCCTCAGTGCTCAATACTAGAGAGGAAAGTATAGTTAGGCTTAGGTTTGGAATTGATGAAGAAAAAGAACATACACTCGAAGAGGTGGGTCATCAGTTCCAGGTAACTCGTGAGAGAATAAGGCAGATTGAAGTAAAAGCAATAAAGAAATTAAAACGCGCTGCCAGAGTCTACCCTATAAAAAGTTACGTAGAGAAAACATGACTTCTAACTTTAATTTTTAGAGTTTTTCCCAGACCTGCTTGCATTAACCTTTAAATTTTTACTTTTTTTTAATTCCTTTGCTTCCTCAAAATATACAAGAGCAGTACTTACTGTTTTTATACGTAGCATCTGCATTACTTCTGACACTGTTGCGCCTGATTCAATTGCCAGAATGGCTGCTGTGTGCCGTAAGCTATAAGGAGTAATCCCCTTTTGTTTCAGACCAATTTTCTGTGGAGTCTGCAGCTGCGCAACTAAATGCATTGACTACAGAAGATTTCATCAGATTTAAGCAAAACTCTGATCGAGCTGCAG
>CBDUCG010000037.1:0-15379 GCA_965365595.1 uncultured bacterium | reverse complement strand
CCATTGTAATTCCTCCCTTAACTTGTCTCAACTATTAAATAATTTTATGTTTTTTGATATTAACCAAGTGTTAACCTGCGTGAAATTTTATATTATCACCTCTTTTAGTCAAGCCAGCTCATCCTTGATTAATGCTCACCCTTTATCTATATAATACCAAGACCTTCGATATGCTCGCAAAGCTCTTTTACATGGCTTGCAGAGACATGAAGCTCTTCTGTCTCAGAATCACTGAGGTCAATTTGAAATACTTCTTCAACTCCCTTTCTTCCAAGTTTGACCGGAAGACCGACAAATGTGTCTTCAACCCCATACTCGCCCTGTGCTAAGACACAGCATGGAAGAATTTTCTTTTTGTCTTTTAGTATTGCCTCTACCATTTCTACTGCTGACATTGCCGGTGCGTAAAAAGCGCTTCCTGTTTTCAGAAGCTTTACTATCTCACCGCCGCCTCCGCGGGTTCTCTGTATGATTTCTTCCAATCTGGATTGAGGAATCAACTCTGTTACTGGCACACCTGCCACTGTGGTGAATCTTCCAAGCGGTACCATGTCGTCTCCGTGACCGCCAAGAACAAAAGCATTGATGTTCTCTACCGATACACCAAGCTCCATACCGATAAAAGCTCTGAATCTTGCTGAATCGAGCACGCCTGCCATTCCCATAACTCTTTCACGAGGGAATCCGCTGACTTTGTGCGCGACATAAACCATAGCGTCAAGTGGGTTAGTAACCAGAATTAAGATTGCGTTAGGAGAGTTAGCGGCTACATTTTCGGTAACCTGCTTAACAACGTTTGTGTTTGTAGAGATTAAGTCGTCTCGGCTCATTCCGGGTTTGCGTGGAATACCGGAAGTGATTACCACAATATCTGAATCAGCTGTTTCTTCATAACTGTTGGTTCCTCTAATGATGGAGTCAGATCCGATAACCGGATTCATTTCCATCATGTCGAGGGATTTACCCTGAGGCATACCCTCTACGATGTCTACTAATACAATATCTCCCAATTCCATCTGGGAAAGCATTAAAGCTGTTGACGCGCCTACATTTCCTGCGCCAATTACTGAAATTTTTGGTCTACCCATATGACTGCTCCTTTATATTGTTCTTTCTTTTAATATCGGGCTTTAGTGCCCTTTTTTAAACTGTTTTTATACTTTATCCATATTCTCGGCTATCGCTTCACCAAACTCTGAACATTTTAGTAGTTTGGCCCCGTCCAGCTGACGTTCCAGATCGTATGTTACTGTTTTATCCAGAATTGTTTTTTCCATAGCTTTAATAACAAGATCACAGGCTTCGTCCCATCCGAGGTACTCAAACATCATGACTCCTGAAAGGATTACCGAGCTAGGATTTACTTTGTCTTGTCCTGCATATTTGGGTGCTGTTCCGTGGGTCGCTTCGAAAAGCGCTAAATAGTCTCCAATGTTTCCGCCCGGAGCCATTCCTAATCCGCCAACTTGTGCGGCACAAGCATCTGATAGGTAATCGCCGTTAAGGTTTGGAGTTGCAATAACCTGGTAATCCTTAGTTCTGGTTAATATCTGCTGTAGCATGTTGTCTGCGATTCTGTCTTTCATTATCACTGTCCCTTCGGGAATTTCGCCGTTGTGACGGTCCCAAAGCTCGTCCTCTGTCATAGTTACATCTTTAAATTCTTCTTTGGCTATGTCATAGCCCCAGTCTCTGAAGGCGCCTTCAGTGTATTTCATAATATTGCCTTTATGAACCAGAGTAACGCTCTCAAGCCCTTTATGTAATGCGTGCTTGATTGCTTTTTTAACAAGTCGTTTGGTTCCCATAGGACTAATAGGTTTTATTCCAATACCTGAGTGTTCTCTTATAAATACACCGTATTTTTCTACTAGGTATTTTCTGATTTCATAAGCTTCTTTTGTGCCGCTCTGCCATTCGATGCCTGAATAAACGTCCTCTGTATTTTCCCTGAAGATGATCATGTTCATATCTTCAGGCCTTTTAACAGGGGAAGGCGTGCCTTTTATATATCTCACCGGGCGCACACAGGCATAAAGGTCTAGTATCTGTCTTAAAGCAACATTTAAGCTCCTTATTCCTCCGCCTATAGGTGTTGTCAAAGGACCTTTAATTGAAACTATATATTCTTTGAGGTCTTCAATAGTATTGTCCGGAAGCCATTCTCCGGTTTCGTTGTAAGCTTTTTCTCCTGTGAGAACTTCATGCCAAACAATCTTTCTTTTACCGCCGTATGCTTTTTCCACGGCAGCGTCAAATACTATTTGAGAAGCATGCCAGATATCCGGTCCTATACCGTCACCTTCAATATATGGAATAATAGGATCATCTGGGACAATCAAGCAATCGTTCTTCTTATCAATCTGGATTTTACTCCCCTCTTGGGGTTTATCGGCTGACATTATTTATACTCCTATAGTGTTTTTTCTGATTTTTTTCGTGTGAAAATATAAACAAATTAAATCAAAATTCAAATAATTCGGGGAATTTTTGATGGAATTTCAATATACAATGGAATTTCATCCCCATTAATAATAAATTTATTCATCTTTACCAGCTCAGAATTAACAAAATATGAAATTTATCACTGCATCATTTGTCTGAGAACGGTCTGTAATATACCCCCGTTTTTGTAGTAATCGACTTCAACAGGGCTGTCCAAACGGCATATGGCATTAAATATGAAATCCTGACCTTCCGGAGGCAATACTCTTACTAGCATTTCTTTGCCAGGCGCTAGGCCGTCTTCTATGCCTTCAATGTCAAATTTTTCGTACCCTGTAATACCCAGGCTTTGAGCGCTATCCCCATCTTTAAACTGAAGCGGGAGCACTCCCATTCCTACAAGGTTGCTTCTGTGAATTCTTTCAAAACTCTCAGCTATAACTGCTTTTACGCCCAAAAGCAGAGTTCCCTTAGCTGCCCAGTCTCTTGAGCTGCCTGTTCCGTACTCCTTTCCGCCAATAACTATCAGGGGTACTCCTTCCTGCTGATATCTGATTGAGGCGTCATAAATGGCAAGTTCCTCACCTGTAGGCACATGCTTTGTTATTCCGCCTTCCGAGCCTTCAACCATAAGGTTTCGGATACGAATATTTGCGAACGATCCCCTGACCATTATTTCATGATTTCCTCTTCTTGAGCCGAAGCTGTTGAACTCTCTCTGCTCAACGCCTTTGGAAATCAGATACTTTCCTGCTGGGCCCTCTTTTGGTAGTGATCCGGCCGGTTTCCGGAAGTTCAAGAGTCAGGTCATCAAAGAAATTAGGTTCTCTTATGTATGTTGAATCGTCGCTCCAATCATAAAGGTTGCCTTCAGGAGTTTCTAACCCTTTCCATTTATCATCTCCTTCAAACACCTGTGAGTATTGAGCATTAAAAATCTCAGGGTTTAAAACGTTTTGAACCGTTTCTTTCACTTCATCCTGAGTTGGCCAAATGTCTTTTAAAAATACGGGATCGCCGTCGGCGCCCTGTCCGATGGGTTCGTTATATATGTCTATATCAACTGTTCCGGCAAGCGCGAAAGCAACCACCAGCGGAGGTGAAGCCAAGTATGAGAATTTGACAAACGGATGGACACGGCCTTCAAAGTTTCTATTTCCGCTTAATACGGCAGACACGGTCAAGTCGTTCTCTTTTATAGCGTCTTCGATAGGTTGTGCTAAAGGTCCGCTGTTTCCTATGCAGGTTGTACATCCGTAGCCTACCAGGTCAAAACCGATTTTATCCAAATACGGTGTAAGTCCAGCAGCATCTAGGTAGTCGGTAACTACTCTTGATCCGGGAGCAAGGCTGGTTTTTACTGTAGGATCTACTGTCAGACCTTTTTCCACAGCTTTCTTAGCCACAAGACCCGAAGCTACCATAACAGATGGATTAGAAGTATTAGTGCAACTAGTAATAGCCGCGATTGCCACTGATCCGTGACCCATTTCAGAAGAATCGCCGTTAAGTTGAACTTGTACTTTTTTATCCAGATCTGCGCCGTTGCCTGTTTTTTCTTTAAGTGAGTTTTCAAATGCGGTCTTTAGTTCTTTTAATGAAACCCTGTCTTGCGGGCGGCTTGGCCCGGCCATGGAAGGCTCAACAGTAGAGATATCCAGCTCAAGTGTGTCTGTGTACAAGGGGTCGGGTGTATCATCTGTTCTGAATATTCCCTGTTCCTTGGTATATGCTTCGACAAGTCCTACGACATCTTCTCTTCCTGTTATTCTTAGATAGTCAAGAGTTTCCGAGTCTACAGGGAAAAATCCCATTGTTGCTCCGTATTCAGGCGCCATGTTGGCTATTGTAGCTTTATCTGAAAGAGCAAGTTTGCTTAGTCCGGGACCATGAAATTCAACAAATTTTCCTACAACACCCTTTTTCCTGAGTATTTCCGTTACTGTCAAAACCAGGTCGGTTGCTGTTACACCCTGCTCAAGCTCTCCGTGAAGTTTAAAACCAATTACATCCGGTATCAGCATATATAGCGGCTGTCCCAACATACATGCCTCAGCTTCTATACCTCCAACACCCCAACCGAGCACGCTGAGTCCGTTAATCATGGTAGTATGTGAGTCTGTTCCAACTAGGGTGTCAGGAAAAGCAATTGTTTCACCCATAACATCTCGTGTAGCTACGACACTTGCCAGACATTCCAGGTTTACCTGGTGCACAATTCCCGTTCCCGGAGGTACGACTCTGAAATTATCAAAGGCTTTTTGGGCCCATCTTAAAAATGCGTATCTTTCACCGTTTCTTTCGTATTCACGTTCAACGTTTAGAGTAAAAGCTTTATCATTGCCAAAATAATCAACCTGTACGGAGTGATCAATAACCAAGTCCACGGGGACTCTGGGATTAATTTTATCAGGATCTCCACCAAGTCTGTTCACAACAGACCGCATTGCCGCAAGATCGACAACGCATGGAACTCCAGTGAAATCCTGAAGGATTACCCTAGCGGGATTGTAAGGGATTTCCTGGTTTTGGTTATCTATAGGGCTCCAGTTGGCAAGTGCTTTTAGATGGGTGTCGTTTACTATTTGCCCGTCATAATTTCTAGCAAGGTTTTCAAGAAGTATTCGAATTGATACAGGTAATTTGGTTAAATCACCGCCAAATTTGTCCTGGATTACTTTAAGTGAATAATATTTAACCTCACCTGAGGGGGTATTAAGTGTAGTAAGTGCATTTAATTTGTCGTTAGTTTGACTCATGCCAATCTCCTTAATAATTACTTGAAATTAAATTCCCGGATAGAATGGATGGAACCGTGAATCGACGTAATTCTACTATTAAATGGAAATAAATCAAGAAAATACGGTATCTTAGTGAATAACGGATATAAATATTAAAAACTATGGTCTTTTAACATACTCGGACGAAAGAAAACCAATAAAGTAGCCCTTTCTTCAGATTAGTCCAACTTTCTGAAGATTAGTGTCCCGTTTGTTCCCCCAAAGCCAAATGAATTGCTAAGAACTGTAGTAATTTTTGCGTCTCTGGCTTCATTTGGTACATAGTCTAGGTCACATTCGGGGTCGGGTGTTGTATAGTTGATAGTTGGGGGAAGGATACCCTGGTCAATAGCAAGAACGCTGAATGAGGCTTCTATACCGCCTGCAGCGCCTAACAAATGTCCTGTCATGGATTTTGTTGAGCTAACTGGAGTTTGGTATGCCTTTTCTCCAATAATTTCCTTTATTGCTTTTGTCTCATTGGCGTCATTTAATTCGGTAGACGTTCCGTGGGCATTAATGTAGTCAATTTCTTCAGGATTTATTCCAGCATTTTTGATAGCGCTTTTCATGCATCTTACCGGTCCGTCCAGAGAAGGTGCTGTTATATGGCTCGCATCGCTGCTCATACCGAATCCTATTAACTCTGCGTATATCTTGGCGCCTCTTTTCTTTGCGAATTCCAATTCTTCCAGAATTAACATTCCTGAACCCTCGCCTATGATGAATCCATCCCTGTCTTTATCAAACGGTCGAGACGCACCCTGTGGGTCGTCATTATTGGTAGATAATGCCCTCATAGCATTAAACCCTCCATAACTAAGCGGGTTTATCGGGGCTTCAGTACCTCCGGCAATCATAACGTCGGCATCCCCTCTCTGTATTGCAATCATGGCATAACCTATGGCATGGGCGCTTGCCGCACATGCGGTTGTAGTAGAACAGTTAGGCCCTTTTGCATTAAACGTAATAGATACGTGTCCAGCAGCAAGGTTTGTAATTATATTAGGTATGGAAAAGGGCGATAGCCGTCCGGGGCCTTTTGCTTCTAATTGTATAACAGTATCTCTAAATGTATCCATTCCGCCTATGCCTGTGCCGATCAGAGTTCCCACTTGAGGGGATAATTCCTCTGTAATTTCCAAACCTGAATCCTCAATGGCGAGTTTGGTGCTTGCTACAGCATATTGGATAAACCTATCTGTTCTTCTCGCTTCTTTTGGATTCATGAAATCTTCAGGGTTAAAATCTTTTATTTCGCCGCCAATCTTGGTTTTATGATCGGCAACATCAAATCTTTCTACATTTTTTACCCCTGAACGGCCGTTACAAATGGCATCCCAAGTCTCTTTATTGCTAAGACCTAAAGGTGTAATAAGACCAATGCCAGTTACTGCTACCCTTCTTGACATTATTTTTTGCGCTCCACAATAAAGTTGATTGCGTCCTGTACTGTGATAATAGATTCTGCGTCCTCGTCTGAGATCTCAAGTCCAAACTCGTCTTCCATGGACATAATAAGCTCTACGAGGTCAAGTGAGTCAGCTCCCAGGTCCTCAATAAAAGAAGATTCAGGTGTGATCTCATCCTCTGATTTTCCCAGTTGGCTAGCCACCATTTCCTTTACTTTTGCAAGAATTTCTTGAGACATGATAAATACCTCCTCTTAATTTATGTATATATCCCGCCATTGATTCTGAATACTTCTCCTGTGATATATGCGGCGTCATCGGAAGCCAAAAATGAGACAGCGCCGGCTATATCTTCGGGAGTTCCGAATCTGTTAAGCGGTATTCTAGAAATATAATCTTTTCTAATTTCTTCTGGTAGTTCATCGGTAATATCGGTCTTGATGAAACCCGGACTCACTGCATTTACGGTAATACCTCTTGATGCCATTTCTCTTGCACAGGCTTTAGTAAAACCGATAATACCAGCTTTTGAGGCCGCGTAATTTGATTGTCCCGAATTACCCATTTCTCCGACAACAGATGTTATATTGATAATTCTTCCTTCTCTTTGCTTAAACATATTACGTGTTACTGCTTTGGTGCAATTAAATATTCCTTTCAGGTTTATTGAGATTACATTATCCCAGTCTTCCTCTTTCATTCTCATGAGCAGAGTGTCTTTTGTTATACCTGCATTATTAACCAGTATATGAAGACCTCCGAACTTTTCAATTATTTTATCTATTTCAGCGTGAACTGTATCAAAGTCGGACACATCGAATTTAGATGTAATTGCCTCCCCACCGGATTCCTCAATTTCTTTTTTGGTTTGATTAGCGGCATCTTCATTCTCAGTATAGTTAATAACTATAGTTGCTCCATCATCAGCGAGCCTTTTTGCAATTGCCTTCCCTATGCCTCTAGAACCTCCGGTTATGAGAGCAACTTTACCTTTTAGATTATCCATGTATTGACTCCAGTTGTGCTATCTTTTCAAAATTACTCACTGACACATCAGTCAATGTTCTTTTTATCAAACCTGCAAGTACATTTTTAGGACCAATTTCTATAAATTGGATACAACCCTGATTATGAAGCGTTTCAACCGATTCAAACCACCTGACCGGACTTGTAACCTGTTTTATCAATAGTTCTTTAATTTGACTAGAATCATTAGTAACTGATGCGGTGCAATTTGCAACCAGTCCTGCTTTCATTTCCGATGTTTCAATCTTGTCCAGCACTTCAGATAATCTTTCCGCCGCGGGTTTCATTAACTCACAATGGAAAGGTGCGCTCACATCAAGTGGGACAACTCGTTTGGCCCCTTCTGACTTGGCGATTTCAGATGCATTTTCTACTGCTTCTTTATTCCCGGATATAACTGTTTGCCCGGGTGCGTTCAAATTGGCGGGACTAGCGATCATGCCATTTTGAGAAACCTGATTGCAAATTTCAATTACTTTTTCTTTTTCTAGTCCCAACACAGCAGCCATAGAACCGATTCCAACAGGAACAGCGTCCTGCATGAATTCGCCTCGCTTTCTGACTGTATGTACCGCGTCTCCGAGCTTTATCGTACCGTTTGCCACTAGTGCCGTATATTCTCCGAGACTGTGTCCTGCAACATAATCAGGCTTTAGGGAAGTCTCATTTTGCAAGACTCTCAAGCACGCTATGCTGGTTGTTAATAACGCGGGCTGGGCGTTGGTAGTTAAGGACAGCTCACTCTGCTCTCCTTCAAAACATAAATTTGAAAGGTCAAAGCCCAAAACTTCGCTAGCTTCGTTAAAAGTGTCCCTTACTATATTAAATTGGTCGTATAGTTCTTTTCCCATTCCCACGTATTGGGAACCTTGGCCCGGGAATACGAAAGCAATCATATTATCTTATCCTTGAATATCGTGAAAATATATTAAGACTCTACTTCTTGACTTTCTTTGATGAATGTTCTTCCCTTATAGAATCCGCAGCTTGGGCATGCTCTGTGAGGCGCTTTATGCTCACCGCAATTCTGACAAATTGACAAGCCCGGTTTGCTGATCTTATAATGAGTCCTTCTTTTTCTCGATCTGGCCCTGGAATGTTTTCTTTTAGGAAGTGCCATTTTTTAATTCTCCCCTTTTTATATTCATATTTTCAAATTCTTTAAAACTGCAAACCTGGGATCAACCTGCTCCGCATCACAAGCACACATCTCCAAGTTTAAATTATTTCCGCAATTTGAGCATAATCCTTTACAGTCTTCGCTGCAAACTACCTTTACAGGTAAAGAAATCGCCACCTGTTCCATTATGTAGTTGCTTAAATCTATTTCGTCACCTTGATATGTTTCATGATCAAGGTCGTCGTCCTCCCCGGTAAGTTTATCTCCGGGTGAAAGAACCAGAGTTACCGGAGGATTAAGCTCTATTTTAACAGGTTCTAAGCATCTTGAACATGGAGTTTTTATTGAAAGCTTTATCTCACCATTAACCGTAACTTCCTTTAAAACTCTAGTTACATGTAAATCAATCCCGATTTTTGATACTAGTCTTAATTCGCTGTTTTCTGACCAAAGCTCAGGCAGATTTACAAGCCACTCGGGCTCTTCAACTGCTTCAATGTGTACGCCGTCTTCAGTTAGATCGGATACACGCAAAATAATAGCGTCTGTTGATATCATCTGACTGTTAAAATATTCGCTTAATAATAATACAAGATTGTCTATTTGCAAGTGGTAGCTCGGTACTCAGACCAAATGACATGATACAAAGTGTTCTCCGCCTACATCGCGCAACTCAGGTTCTATTGTCTTGCATTTATCCACGGCGATCGGGCATCTGGGGTGAAAACTGCATCCGGACGGAGGATTGATCGGGCTCGGGACGTCTCCTTTTAATATAGTCATTTCTTTTTTTCTGGACGGGTCCGCAATAGGTACTGATGAGATTAATACCTGAGTGTATGGGTGGAGAGGATTATTGTATAGTTCCTTACTAGGTGAAATTTCGACAATTTTACCTAAATACATCACTGCTACTTTGTCACTTATGTGTCTCACAACTCTAAGATCGTGTGATATAAAGAGGTAGGTCAGCTTGAATTTTTCCTGCAGTTCAATAAAGAGATTAATGATTTGGGCCTGTACTGACACATCAAGCGCCGAGATAGGTTCATCGCATACTATGAACTTGGGCCTAAGGGCAAGCGCCCTTGCTATAGCTATTCTCTGCCGCTGGCCTCCGCTAAATTCGTGAGGGTAACGTGACAGACTGTCTTCTCTTAGGCCGACAGTAATTAATAGTTTACGGATTAAATCCCTTCTTTCTTGTCCGTGGGCAATGTTGTGAATTGTGAGCCCTTCGGAAACAATACTTTCTACTTTCATCCTCGGATTGAGAGACCCGTAAGGATCCTGAAAAACAATCTGCATTTCCCTCCGGTAAGGTCTCATGTCGGATGGGGATAGGCGGGTTATGTCATTGTTTTCAAAATATATCTTCCCCTGACTCGGCTCTAAAAGTTTGAGTATGGTTTTGCCGAGAGTTGTTTTGCCGCAACCGCTCTCACCTACAAGACCTATTGTTTGACCTTCGGGGATCGAGAGGTCGATGCCATCGACGGCTTTTACAAAGTTTGTAACCCTGGACAGTATCCCGGATTTAATAGGAAAGTACTTTTTGAGCTTTTCTATTTTTATAAGTTCATTTACAGGCATATCATATCTCTAATTTAACATCCTCCGCTCTCCAGCATGCGGCTCTATGGCCGGAACCCACATTTTCAAGTGGAGGTTCGTTTTCTCTGCATTTATCTATAACCAGCGGACAGCGGTCCTGAAATCTGCAACCGCTCGGAAAATTTTCAGGGCTTGGAACCACACCCGGTATAGCATTTAACATTTCTTTATTTTCGTGCAGGTCCGGGATCGAATTTAAAAGCCCTACAGTATAAGGATGATGAGGATCTTTAAAAATATCAGCTGTAAACGCATGCTCTACTACTTTTCCTGCATACATTACATAAACTTCATCAGCCACTTCAGCTATTATTCCGAGATCATGAGTTATCAACAACACAGCCATTCCCATTTTTATCCTTAGATCGTCAATCAGTTTTAAAATCCCTGCCTGTATCGTTACATCAAGCGCGGTAGTTGGCTCATCGGCGATCAGAACTTCGGGATTACAGGCAAGCGCCATTGCAATCATTACCCTTTGAGACATACCCCCGCTCATTTCATGGGGGTAGTTTTTCATTCTTCTTTCGGGAGCCGGTATTCCTACAAGCTTAAGAAGCTCGATTACTCTTTCTTTCTCCTGTTCTTTGGAAAGATTGAGGTGAGTGCTTAACACCTCTCTTATCTGATCTCCCACGGTGAACACGGGATTTAAAGAGCTGATGGGTTCCTGGAAAATCATCGATATACGGTTCCCTCTAATAGAGCGCATATCCCGATCTGAATAATTCAAAAGATTGGAACCATCAAAAATTATCTCTCCCTCGTCTATTTTCCCGGGAGGCTCTGGTATGAGCTTCATTGCAGACAGGGCTGTTACCGTTTTGCCGCAGCCGCTCTCCCCCACCACGCCTACAATTTTACCTTTAGGAATATTAATCGTAACTCCGCTCACTACTTCTACCCGCTTTCCTTCTGAAGCGAAAGAGATTCTGAGGGTTTTTATTTCAAGGGCGTATTCCATCTTTATTCAGTTCCCAGAAACTTGGGGTCAATTGCATTTCTGAACCCTTCTCCTAACAGGTTAAATGATGTAACAGTTACAAATATAGCCGCACCGGGAAATAGGACAAGCCACCAGGCAAAATCCACATAGCGCTGGGACTGTGAGAGTATATCCCCCCAGCTAGGCTCCGGAGGAGGTACTCCGAATCCCAGAAAACTTAGCCCAGACTCAACTAATATTGCTCCTGCAATACCAAACGATATATCTACCAAAACTGGAGCGAGTGAGTTTGGAAGCATGTGTTTCATCATCACCCTCCAGTCGTTTCCTCCAAGCGCTACAGCGGCATCTACATAATCAAACTTTCTTAGCTGTAAAAACTGTCCCCTGATGAGTCGTGCTATACCTGTCCAGCTTGTAGCCCCGATTACTATCATAATGTTATAAATGCTGGGGTCTCTGAATGCGAGAATTGTCAGAATTAAGAAAAATACCGGGAAAGTCATCATTACCTCAAAAAGCCTGGAAACAATGAAATCGATGGTTCCTCCATAATAACCTGCAATGCCGCCCAACAATATTCCTATCACAGCGGCTATCCCCACTGCGACAAAGCCGATCGAAAGCGATATGCGTGCTCCGTGAATCATACGGCTAAGAACATCTCTTCCCCTGTCGTCTGTGCCAAAAAGATGCTCCTTTGAAGGGGGGCTGAGCACGGAAAGTAAATCATTTTCTGTCGGGCTATATCTGACAGGAGGGAAGATGGCAAAATCGCCGTTTTTTAAATTCTTGTCTAGCTCCTTAAAGTCGGTTCCAAAAAATTCATTGTATCTAAAAAGCACGGGGAAATAGTATTCATTATGATATTTGAGGATTATAGGTTTGTTTCCTGCCAGGAAGTTTTGAAATATTGCTATTCCGAAAAGCAGCAATACTATCGTCAGAGCCGTCATGGCAAGCTTGTCTTTTTTCAATTTCCGCCAAACGCTACCCCAGTATCCGACACTACGGGTTTCACTCATTTCCTGGCCTCGAAGCTGATTCGGGGATCTATAAGCACATACACAAGGTCGGCAATCAGAATTCCAAACAATGTCAGCACAGCAGAGATTGTGGCGATAGCCATAATCACCGGATAGTCTCTTGAAAGTACTGCCTCAAAACCCAACTGCCCTATTCCGGGTATGGAGAAAATACTTTCGATGATTACGCTTCCACCTATCATGGCGGGTAGAATTCCGGCGAGAATAGTAATAATGGGAATAAGCGCGTTTCTTAGTGCATGCTTCAAAAGCACTTTATGTTTAGGCAATCCTTTTGCGGTCGCTGTTCTAACAAAGTCTTCTCTCAGGACTTCCAGAAGGCTTCCCTTCTGAAACCTTGAAAGATATGCCAGACTTCCGTATGTCAAACAGAAGACCGGAAGCGCAATATGCCAGAGGAAATTGACTGCTTTTTTGTAAAACGGGTAGTTCTCCGCTCCCGGAGATAATAGTCCGTAGACTGGGAAAAGATCCCAGTAATCCCCTCCCCCGAGAAAGAATATCAATATCATTGCCATCCAGAAGCTTGGAATTGAATAAAGTATAAAGAGAAAAAAAGTGCCTAGACGCTCGGAGAACCTTCCATGCGCGACGGCTGAATATACTCCTATCGGAATTGCGATTAAATAGATAAGTATGATGGATATGATGTTGAGCGTCAGAGTAATGGGGATTCGTTCGGCAATTTTGTTTATTACAGGGCGGTGGTCTTTATATGACTTTCCAAAATCGAGAGTGGCAATCTGTTTTACCCAGATCCAGTACCTCTCGTATATGGGTTTATCGAGTCCGTAGAGCTTTTTGGTTTCTTCAACAATTTGCTGTGTAATGGCTTCGGCCTGAATGCCCTGGTCTAATTGCAGCTTTCTCTCAACAGGGTTGCCTGGTGCAAGCTGGATAATAAAAAAAGTAATGAGAGTTATTCCAAACAATGTCGGAATGAGCAAAAGGAGTCTTTTGAAAATATAATCTCTCATAATTGGAACAATATTATAGGGTTTTTAGAGTGATAAGACTAGTTATATACCCAAATAGTCGCGTTAATTAAAATATATGCGGAAAATAACCTTATAAACAGAGAGAAATATTTATTGCCTATTCACTGTAAACCTGTAGCGGAAGTGGAACGTGCCACTCTATCGGGTCGATTCCGAGAGGGTATACCACTACATTTTCAAATCGTTTATTAACGGCAACAGTTGACTTTCTGCAGAATAAAAAAGTATACGGCTGCTCTTCGTGCACAATTTTGGAAAACAGTCTGTAAAGCTCTTTTCTTTTTTCACGGTCAAACTCAGTTCGCGCTTGCTCTATTAATTTGTCGGCCTGCTTATTTTTAAAGCCTACAAAATTGGACCCGCTCTCGGCCTGTGTCGAGCTCCAAATCTGGTACGGGTCTGACTCAACACCCATTGACCATGCCAGTGTTACGGCGTCAAAATTCCTTTCCATCAAACGGGAAGTAAAAACAGCCCACTCAGTCTTTCTTATGTCCATCTGAATTCCCATGTTATCCAGCTCTTCTTTTAAAATGGTCGCAATTTTCTCACCGGTGTCGGAACCTCCGGGAATCAGAAATTCAAATGCAAACTTTACTCCGTCTTTGTCTCTGATGCCGTCTCCGTCATGATCTATCCATCCCGATTTTTTGAGAAGCTCTTCAGCTTTCTCAGGGTTATAGTCCAGCGGTATGATAGATTTATCGTACTCAGGGCTGTTTATGTAGAAGGGATTTGTTACTATTGCGCCAAGGTTGTAGAGAATCTTGTCTAAAATGAGGTCTCTGTTAACCAGATGGGTCAGAGCAGTTCTGACGTCTTTATCAGCGAAGAATGGTTTTTTAGAGTTCCATCCTATATAACTGTAATTTGGAGTGAAGTAGCTAAGCTTGTCAAAATTCTCTTCAAATGCGGGTGAGTCGGTTTGGCGTTCCCACTGAATAGGAGTCAGTCCGGCAACATCAAGCTCCTGGCGTTTTAACACCTGAAAAGCAACTGTGTTGTCGGTGATAATTTTAAATACAATCTTGTTCAGCTTGGGTTTTTCACCCCAGTAGTCCTGGTTTTTATCAAGGACTATTTCTCTTCCGGTTGTCCATTTTACAAACTTATACGGCCCTGTGCCTACAGGAGCCCTTCCTGCGGGGTTGGTGTTAAAATCTCCGGTGTCAAAAATATGTTTTGGAACAATAGGCATGCCGCCGCAGAACTCAAGAGCGAGGAAATAAGGTCTAGCATAGGTGAATTCAACCGTTAGGTCGTCAATTGCTTTTACGTCTTCGATTTCCTGGAAGTAAGCTCTTAACTGCGGGCTATCTACTTTGGGATCCATAATGGTTTTATATGAAAATACTATGTCTTCGGAAGTAAAAGGCTCTCCGTCATGCCATTTGATCCCTTCTTTTATTTTAAAAGTGTATTTTAGCTTGTCCTCTGATATTTCCCACGATTCAGCCAATAGTGGCTCAAGCTCAAGAGTTTCGTTATTTCTTTCTATTAAGGTTTCATAGATGTTCCCGTTGTTAACTGTGCCTTCGTATGCGTCGGTTGCGGTGATTGGGTTTAATGTCGCGGGCTCTGCGCTCAAGTGATATATCAGCCAGTCGCCGTCTACGGGTTCTGAGCTTGAGGATGCCTCTGTCTTGGCTGGTTGATCTTTTGTCTCAGTTGTATTCGCAGAATTATCATCTCCTGAGCTGCATGCTATGAGGGTCGATAATACGGCTACATTCAGTATTAGTATGAGTATTCTTAACAATTTTCTACTCCTTGGGTGTGTGTTTGTGATTATTCGTTTCCTTTTCCGCTCCATGTACTGGCTTCAGGATTTTCCGGTTTGTTTTGGATTGCATTGGACAAGCCTTTTTCGAAGAACGGCTTAATTAGGTCCAGGGGTAGTGGGAAAATGATTGTGGAACTCTGATTGCTCGACATTTCCGTCAGTGTTTGAAGAACTCTGTATGCCGACGGTCTCAGGATATCCCCCTCATG
>CBDUCG010000036.1:0-15448 GCA_965365595.1 uncultured bacterium | reverse complement strand
TTCAAGGTAAATGTAACCCCGGGCTTAGCCCAAAAAAAATCCATATAAATCTCGATTTAAGAAAAGAAGTCAAATTATTACTAAAGCAGCAATCACTATAGTAGTAGTTGTGCTTACAGAATTATAAATATTAAACGGGCCCAATAACAGAAGAAATAAGAAGAAAAGTAAATTCTCAAAAAGCGCATTTGTGACATTATATGAATAATAGTTAAAAAACTTGCTGTTATTAAAGAGCTTAGGGATTGTTGTTTTTAGCTATATACACATTGCCTATTACCCGTTATTACTGTTAACATTTTGATACCAGGGGGTAAGTCTGAGTAACCCGGCGATCGTGGATTTTAACTGGCTCCTTTCAGTGACCAGATGTATGCCACCCTGTTTGGAGAAAAATTCTGATGTCATCGTTTCAGGCGCTACACCCCTACCTCCGCTTGCAAGTTTGACTACTCTATCCCCTGCAAATGCGACAGTCGCTTTCTTTTCAGCGATAATAAAATCGCCCTGTACTACATAACTCGCTAATGCCCCCCCTGTAGTCGGGTGTCCAAGAAGGGATATGTAGGGTAGCCCGGCTTCTTTAAGATTAATAATGGCGGAAATTGTTTTTGCCATTTGATAAAGAGCAACAGTGCCTTCCTGCATTCTGGCGCCCCCTGAAGCCGTAACAGCAATTAGCGGCATTTTTTTACTAATTGCATAATCAACAATAAGCTTCATTTTCTCCCCAAATACCGCTCCCATTGAGCCGCCCATAAAGCGAAAATCAGACACTGCTACAGCAACTGGTAGATCAAACATATCACCATAGCCGACGACAAGAGAATCTTTGGAGTCTGTGCGTTTAGAGGCTTTTTTTCTGGTGTCATAGTAGTCATAGAAATTAAATCGCGAGTCAATATTTTCGGTACTGAGATTTGAGTGCATTTCATGAAATGAATCAGTATTTAGTAATAATGCTAAGTAATCATCAGATCCAAGAGGAGAAGGCTTTTCACAATAAGGACATGAAAAGAAGTTTTTTTGAAAATCTTCTTTGGCAAAATGTTTTCTGCAGCCAGGTCGTGTTATATTGCCCTCTGCATCTTTTTCATCATTACAAAAATGAGGCTCGGCACCATATAGAGCAATCTGCATATGGGATACTTCGGGTGTTGTCTTGCTGAAAGCATGAGGGAGCCAGCTTCTGATTTTCTTTGCAATAGCCTGATATCGGTGTTCGCCTTTTTCGACTTCTCCTACCTGCTGGATTTTTTCTATAAGGACTTTTTTAAGATAATTGGTATCAGATTTTTCAAGCTCTTCAGACGTTTTTACTAATGTTTTATTGATTAAATCCAGTGTCTTAGTTAAATATGAGGAGCTATCAAGAGCCGGTTCTTTAATTACTTTATCAACAATTCCATACCTGAGCATATAATCGGACGTTGGCTGTAATACCTCAAGAGCTTCCTCTATCTTGTCTCCGGCGCGAAAAAGAATGGCGGAGCAGCCCTCTGCGGTAATAACCGAATATTCCGCCCGCGAAAGCATAAACCTTCGATGCGCTAACTGAAATGCTATAGCTCCACCGCTGCCACCGCTGCCAAGCACTATAGATATAGATTTGGTTTTAAGTGAAATCATCTTTGACTGGCAGAATGAAATTAACCAGGACTGTAATTTCTCGGCTGAATATTCAAATGGATCGCCTCCTATTGTATCAACATAGGTATGTAACATTAGTTCATGGTCTTCGGCGTACTCCATCATATTGTAGGCCAGCCCGTACCCATCCGCTTTTACGAGACCGAAATTGTATTTCATCCGGTCATCGTCGCTAGTGGGCATTTGTTGTGCTATGATTGCAACTCTTTTTCCGTTGCTTTTCAAAACACCGGTTCCTACAATAACAGCCGGGTCGTCTACAAGTTCTATTGTTTTCCCGGACGGCGCTTTAAGCTCAAGTGAAAAATCTTCAAGCTCGCTGTAGGGAACAAAATCTTCATATAGTGAATCAATAATATCCTTTGATTTTATCTTTTTATATGACCTCGCCTGCTCATGTATTAACATTGTTTTAGAAGGTCGGCTCATCTCTATTTATCTCCAATACTCTTTTTAATACTTTTCAACTTATATTTGATATTTTATTCTCAAAACTGTAAGAAAAATTATACTGTTATTATAATTCTCTTATGAAACCTCTGGCAGAACTTTCTCTACGAACAATCTCATTGATCTCATTGCTTCCTCGTGGCTTATACCTGGAAATTTAAAGCGGCAAACGAGATTATCAATAGGTAGCTCAGCCTGATACTGCTTTATAGTTTCAATACACTCCTCAGGAGTTCCGATTATTGACTGATCTCTTGCTATATCATAGAGAATCGGGTCGTTGGGATCAGACAACAGATTACCTTCTCTGTCGACCATTGAACCCCAAGACGCGTATCCTTTGGCTGTATATGTTACATGTTCTTTAATTTTTTCCCATGCCTGATCTGAGTTCATGTCTGATATATACATTTCTCTTACAAGCGGTTTTTCAAAATCATCGGGATTTCTTCCATATTCTTTTAAAAGATTGCTATGCATATCAAACAGGTATTTAACTATAGGTATGACTCCAATAGCAGGAACATACAGCGGCGCTCCAATTCTGGCAGCTCTTCTGATAGCGGGTTCTGTAAACGCGCCTATCCAGATAGGTATGGGTTTTTGAACAGGTTTAGGAGTTACATTTACATTTTCAAGCTTATAGTATTTTCCTTCCAGGCTAAATGGCTCATCAGCCCAACTTTTGGTAAGGATTTCTATTCCCTCTTCCATTCTTCCTCTTCTTTGTTTCGTTGTCCTGCCAAAACCGTCAAATTCTTCCTGTCTGTAACCTAATCCAATTCCTAATATCAATCTTCCCTCTGAAATTAAATCTGCAACAGCAGCGTCTTCAGCTACTCTAATGGGATCATGAAGAGGCAGTAGCAATACACCTGTACCGATTCGGATGTTATTAGTTTTGGCAGCGATGGCAGCGGCAGTCAAAAGAACTGACGGACAGTAGCCGTCATCCAGAAAATGGTGCTCCGATAACCATGCGGAATCAAACCCCATTTGATCAGCCATCGCAACTTCTTCAAGCATCTCCGCATATAGTTCTTTATGCGACCTTTTATGATGAGGTGGTGACTGCATAGTATAGTAACCTACACCGAATTTCATTATTGACCTCCCGCAAGTGTATATGTATTACCCGTCTATCCAACAGTGATAAAGTAATTTAAAATTTGGATTATTATAACCTGAAAGCACTGATATTGTTAAGTTCACCAAAAAAAATGGCTGATTTGAACATCTGCCCAAACCAGCCATTAATAAATTTTGATTGTTATAATTTAAGCGTTAAATGACTGACCACAACCACAGGAACCTGTGGCGTTAGGGTTGCTTATGGCAAAACCCGTACCGTTAAGACCGTCATTGAAATCCAATACCCCACCTTGAAGATAAGGTAAACTTAGCTCGTCTATAGCAACTCTTACTCCATCTGATTCAATTACTTCATCTGACTTCTCAATTTCGTCGTCAAAACCCATCTCATATGAAAATCCTGAACATCCCCCAGGCACTACTCTTACTCTGAGTACAGCATTTGGAATGTTTTCCTCTGCCAGTAACTTTTTAATTTCACTAGCCGCTTTAGTAGTTACGCTAAACATTAATAACTACCTCCCTTTGTTAATTATTCTTTATTAGTATATGCACTAAGGAACACTAAGGCAATGCCCAAAATAAAAATCACCCCGTTTGTGATAGCAGATATCCGATGTAATCTGCTGAATTCCTTGTATATTTTCTTGTATTCTGTGCTGTCTTGATCGACGCTTCTCATCTCGGTTCTTACGGCATGAGCCTGTGGTCTGTTAATCTCTCCGGCATAAACGGCAAGACCGAGCATTATAAAGAGGACCCCAATTCTTATGATGCTTCCGGCTGAGGAAAAGTTGCTCCAGAAATAAATTAAAGTAATAGAACTAACAAGAGCTACAGCACCACACAAATAGGAAACAGCATAGTATTTCGGAAAAATATCAGAAACAACATTACCAGCCTGCTCACGCGTCAGAACCTTAAAAATGCTCGGAGCAGCAAACATCGAAAAAAAGAAGATGCTCCCGATCCAGAATGTCAGTGATAATGAATAAATAAACTTTAGTGCTGTTGCCATTATTAATTAAAAGTACAGTTTTGAATAGTTATTTTGCACTGCTTGGACTCACTCTCAAAATATGAGGCTGAGATAGATTTAAATGTACCCTCGATATTAACAGTACTACCTTTTGGAGTGTTCAAAATCTCTCTCTGGTCAGGTGAAGTGCAAAAACATTCTACAATACTTTCTCTCTTCGTTACAAATTCAACCGTGAATGTATCATCAGAGCATAATGAGGGTACTTTTCTTATCAAATTAGCTTTCATAGTTGTTTTAACTAGCTTGTCTTTATACAAATCGTCTCCACCCATGGGCTCATCCATGTTCGACTCACATATTTGATCGACCGATATTTCTTTGGCCTCCTCAGCATCGGCTGATATTACAAGTCCGGTTGATGAAAACACAAAAACTATCAAGATTAAATAATTTATACATTTACTCATAGCGACCTCTTTATTTCTGTTTATTTTCTTTTATGAACCCGATTAATTATAACATCCTATATTCCGTTATTATAAATAAATATTCGTTTATATTCCTGAAAAATCCCGTCCCTTGATATTTAGATCGGTATTTGTGTATATTTTTTCTAATGAAGAAGGACACTTTACTGATCATTGACACTACTGAGAACAATGCGGACCTGCTCTACAGAATCAACTTTTTTGTGCCTGACCCGGTTGTTTACATTGAACATAAAGGTAAAAAAATTCTGGTACTCAGTGATCTCGAAATAGACAGGGGTAAAGAAGAAGCCCAGGTAGATACAGTTCTTTCCCTTTCGGAATATCAAAAAAAACTAATCTCAAAAAAGCGCAAGCCTGTTAGATTTGTAGACATAGTGGATGCAGTACTCAAAGATTTAAAGATAAAAAGGGCCCTTGTTCCCAGTATGTTTCCAATAAAATATGCTGATGAATTAAGAAAACGCGGTTATGCAATAAAAGTTTGTGAAGACGAGCCTTTCTTTAAAGAACGCCTCACTAAAACTCCGGAGGAAGTTAATTCTCTTAAAGATGCCTTAAGAAAAACGGCAAGAGCCATGGACCTTGCTATAAGGATGGTCGCTTCTTCTGAGATTAAAAGAAACAAGCTTTATATAGACGGTCAGATACTTACCTCTGAAAAAATCAAAGGCGAAATCAGCGCTGAGCTTTCAAGGATGGGCTATACCGCCTCCCACACTATTGTTGCGTCAGGGGTTCATTCATCTATGCCTCATCATAGTGGCGAAGGCCCTATTTTTGCAGACAGACCACTTGTTTTAGACATTTTCCCTAGATCTCAGAAAACAGGCTACTTTGGTGACATGACAAGAACCATTATTCGCGGGGAGCCCTCTGAAAAACTTGTAAAAATGTACAACACAGTTTTAAACGGACAAAAGCTCGGGATAAGCATGATAAAGGACGGGGTGACGTCTAGAGACGTTCATTCTGCTATTGTGGAATATTTCAATGAGCAGGGGTTTGAAACCGGCAACCTAAATGGAAAGCAGCAAGGGTTTATTCATTCCACAGGTCATGGGCTTGGGCTTGAAATACATGAGCCCCCGAGAATAGGCATGGGTGAGGAAATTCTCAAAGAAGGCAATGTGGTTACAGTTGAGCCAGGGTTGTACTATGAGAAAATGGGCGGGATCAGGATTGAAGATGTGGTTGTAGTTGAAAAGAAAGGCTGTACAAATCTCACTAAATATCCAAAACGGTTTAGGGTTAAAGTTTAGACCTAGTCTCATTTAAATCTCAAAGGAAGTAAATCACTTAATCTAAGACATATCTTATTGTATCAATCTGATATTTGTATACATTTTGTATAAATAACAGAAGTAAAAAAGGACGAAGACATGAAAAAGGGCTTTAATGATCTGGTTGAGCTTGCACGTTATTTGAGAAGTCCTGAAGGCTGCCCATGGGACAGAGAACAGTCGCTCAATACCGTTACCCCCTACATTATAGAAGAAGCCTTTGAGACAGTTCAGGCAATTGAGCTCAAAGATAAAGACGAAATAATAGAAGAGCTCGGCGATCTGTTCTTTCAGGTTATATTCGCCTCTCAAATTGCCTCTGAAGACGGAGAGTTCGATATTAATGAAGTAATTGACAGACTCCATAATAAACTTATAAGGCGTCATCCGCATGTGTTTGGGGATGAAAAGGCTAAAGATGCCGAAGAAGCGATTATGACCTGGCATAAACAAAAATTAAAAGAGAAATCCAGAAAGAGAAGGCTGCTGGAGATTCCCAAAACTATGCCCTCGCTTTTGAGAGCTCACAGGGTCGGAGAAAAAGCCTCCCAAGTCGGTTTTGACTGGAAAAACCCTGAAGAAGTTCTACCAAAAGTGAAAGAAGAACTATCTGAATTAGAGGTAGAGATTCAAAATAATAATAAGCCCGGAATTGAGAAAGAATGGGGGGATCTCCTATTCTCTTTAGTAAATCTTGGCAGACATTTAAAACTTGATGCCGAAAAAACAACACACAGGGCAATAGATGGATTCATAGAAAGGTTCAGCAAAATTGAGGATAAAGCAGAGCAACTTGGAAAACAGTTATCCGATCTTTCGCTTCAAGAGATGGATGAATTATGGGATGAGGTTAAAACTGAGGAACGCTGATATTAATCTCCGATCAGCATACTGACCAGCTTCCATCCGCTATTAACATACTCTTCAGACAGAACAGCTGATTTTTCAGTGTATACATATGAATCATTCTTAACACTCTCATCCTCTGAGCTGTAGATCGCATAAGGTACAGGCTCATTCACATGGGTCCTTAGGTCTATCGGTGTTGGATGATCTGACATGACTAATATCTTGTAATCACCGAATTTTTTTATTCCATCAAGAACGCGCCCAACAACCCTCCCGTCAAAATCTTCAATAGCCTGAATCTTTAATTTGGCATCTCCTACATGACCCGTCTCATCCGTGGACTCAATGTGTATCATCGTTAAATCAAGTTCATTAAGTGATTCTAACGCGTAGTCTACTTTTCCTTCATAGTTAGTATCTAGATAGCCCGTAGCTCCGGGTACTTCTATCACTTCGAGCCCCGCATATTTGCCAATTCCCTTAACCAAATCAACAGCGGATATAACAGAGCCGGTTAGACCGTAGAGCTCTTTGAACGTGGGCATAGTAGGAGCTACACCCTGTCCCCAGAGCCAAATGCTGTTTGCCGGGTTCTTGCCTTCTTCAATTCTTTTCTTATTCACCGGGTGGTCTTTTAATATATCCCTTGATTTGTCGATTAATTCCTTTAATTTTTGAGAACCTTCACCACTAGGAAAATAAGAGGTTATTTCTTTTCCGGAAATGTCATGGGGCGGTGTGGTTACAATTTCTTTATTACCGCCGGACCATACAAGAAGGTGTCTGTAGCTCACGCCAGGATGGAGTTTTAAATTATCCTCTTCAAGTTCGCTTTTCAGATCATTTATTATTTGCTCTGCGTCTTCTGTAGTAATATGACCAGCGCTGTAATCTTCCATTATAGTGTGACCGTTGTCATCAGCCAGGGTAACAAGATTGCATCTCAGTGTTACATCAGTTGGGCCTAGTTCAACCCCCATGCTGGCTGCTTCCAAGGGTGAGCGTCCAGTGTAGTAGACCATAGGATCATATCCGAGAACTGTAAGGTTTCCTACGTCACTCCCCGGAGGAAGCGGGTCGGGTATGGTTTTTACCATACCAAATTTAATTGCGCATTTTGCGATTTTATCCAGATTCGGAGTATTTGCTGCTTCAAGTGGGGTTTTCCCGCCTAATTCGGGAAGAAGATGATCGGGCATTCCATCGCCCTGAAGGATTACGTATTTCATAGAGAAAAGATGTTAAATGCTTTTAGGAATATATCAAGGAGTTTTTTGCGCTAATCTAGAAGACTCAGAAATACCCGGTAAATTGTGGTTCTCAGACTCGTTTCCGAGTTTGATAACCTGTTTCTCAGCGTGATAGGAACTTCTTACCAATGGTCCAGCTTCTATATGAGGAATGCCTATTACTTTTTCACCGTAGGCTTTTAAGGAATCGAATTCCATCGGATGATAAAACTTAGATACCGGTAAATGGTCGATCGTAGGTTGTAAATACTGCCCGATTGTCACTATATCACAACCTACTTCTTTAAGGTCTCTCAAGGTTCCCAGCACCTCATCCATTTCTTCGCTAAGTCCTATCATTATGCCTGACTTTGTAAGCATTCCATCGCGTCCTCTTTCTTTGCTCTCAGAAAGAACCTTCAGTGACCAGGCGTAATTTGCTTGGGGACGCACGGACCTTTTCCTTCCACTGGTTGTAGTTTGTTGTAGACGGTAGAGTCTGGGCACAGTTTCAATATTATGATTTAATACATCCGGCCCGGCCTCCAATATTTGATTTAGAGCCTGAGAATCGCCCTTAAAATCCGGTATTAGTACTTCTATTTTGACTTCCGGATTATTTGCCCTTACTTCACTTATTGTTTCGGCAAAAATACACGCGCTGTCAAAATTTTTATCGTCTCGGTTTACGGAAGTGATGACGACATGAGTAATATTTGCATTATTCTCGGTCAGGCTGTGTACAGCCTGAGCCACTCTCTTAGGCTCTTCCCAGTCAAGCTCTCCACCATTGCCGGTTTTCACATGGCAGAAACCACAGCTTCTTGTGCACGTATCACCCAAAATCATAAAAGTGAGAGTTCCTGCGCTCCAGCATTCCCCAATATTGGGACAACGGGCTTCTTGGCATACAGTGTGCAGATTGAGCTCTTTTGTTAGATTTTTCAGGTGTGAATAATTTTTCCCCGAAGGGAGTTTAGCTTTTATCCAGCTTGGTTTTCCCCTGTTTTGCATAGTTATATTATAAACTCCCGCTTAAAGGAGTAAATAATCCTTGTGTTTTTCTCTCTTTTCACCCAGGAGAATTATGCGGAAGGAGGGGAAAAGGGATTAGACGAGGATTCAGAGTCTGAGCTTTCTTCTGTCGATGTTTCTGAGGCCGTACTTGGAGTAGGAGCAGAGGATTGATTCTTTTGCGACAACTCAGCTACATGCGCCTCAAGCTCTCTTATCCTTCTGCTTTTTTGTCTTGAGTTAGAGCTTGCTGTAATTGCCTGTAGCGCCCCGAAAATAATTGCCACAACGACGCCCAATACAAATGCCGACACTATGAGCACAATGTTTTTGGTAATATAAGGGCCAACCATGTATTGGTTCAGGTCCATCTGAAGCTGGAACTGGTGTGTAAATACTTCAAGGTTCTGTGTATAAATGATTGCGAAAAATACGATAACCAAAACTATGAAAATTAATCTGATGAATCTCATTGCTCACCTCTCAGTTATTTTTTATTTTCTCACTAAGTGTTTTGTATGTGTCTTCAAGATACTCCGGCATAACTTTTACATCTCCGATTAAAGGCATGAAATTGGTATCCCCGTTCCACCTGGGAACAATATGAAAATGAAGATGGTCATCAATTCCCGCTCCTCCCGCAGTTCCTAGGTTCATGCCGACGTTAAAACCGTCTGCTTTCATTATATCTAATATTTCAATACATTTCGTCGTTAAATTCATAAGTTCGAGTCTTTCCGAGTCATTTAATTCCGACATGCTGTTTGTATGTTTATAAGGTACCACCATCAAATGACCATTGGAATACGGATAGCGGTTCATAATAATGAAACTGGTTTCTCCCTTATATAAAATAAGATTTTTATTATCCTTACCTTCCAGGGGTTTATTGCAAAAAATACACCCTTTTTCCTTTTCCCCTGTTATATATTCAATTCTCCATGGGGCCCAAAGCGTTTTCATATTTAGTTTATTATATCGACTAGATAGAAAAGTCCAAAACGTGATTTTACCGGAGTACTGGTAAGAATATTCGTATCAATTTTCGACTCAAGAAGTTCATATAGCCGGGATTTCTTTTTGGGGAAATTGACAACATCCGGCTCTCCTTTGATACCGCCAAGTTCTCCGGCCATCGTAATAGCGTCGTTAATAGTTCCAAGTTCATCAATCAATTTCAGATTCAGAGCCTGCTCTCCTGTATAAATTTTTCCATCCGCAATCCTGTCTATCTCTTTTGCGTCGAGGTTCCTGGAGCTTGCTACAGCGGATTTAAATTGTGAATAAACGTTGTCTATAAGTTGTTGTATGTACTCCCTGTCTTCCTCGTTCATTTCTTTAAAAGCGGAACCCACATCTTTATATTTACCGCTCTTTATTACTTCAACGTCTATCTTTGCCCAATTCAAAAGTTTTTCATAGCTGGCAAATTGTGCAATCACTCCAATACTTCCTGTTATTGCTCCAGGGTTTGCATATATTTTCTCAGATGCGCATGCTATATAGTATCCGCCGGAAGCGCCTACTCCCCCAATACTGGCAACCACTGGTATTTTTTCTCTCAGTTGTTTGAGCTCGCTGTAGATTTCCTGAGACGGACCTACAGAGCCCCCCGGGGAGTCTATTCTTACTACAACTGCTTTAACATCTTCGTCATTTGTTATTGTTTCAATGCTTTCAAGGTATATCTGGGAATCGAGAATTACATCTTCAACTCTTAATACGGCAACTTTGTCTCCTGAAGTTATACCGCCTTCTCCCGATAACAATAGCCCGCTTCCTATACCGGCAAGAAACACAAAGAACAATAGAAAGATTATAGCTACTGTAAGGAAGCAACCCCTCACTTCTTCACTACCTCATCGCTATCAATTGTTTTGAGCTGTTCTCCGAGAAGGTCGCCGAGAGTAGCATTAGGTTCTGCCTGAGAGGAATTAAAGTCCGAGACACGCTCTTTCTCAATTTTGTCAGTATGTCTTCTGACGCTTAGATTTACTTGTCTATTTCTTCTGTCAAATCCAACAACTTGGGCTGTAATATCATCTCCAACGCCGATTTTCTTAATTGCATCAACATCGTCTTTATCTTGTCCAAGCTCATTGGCCCTGATATAACCTTCAATGTTATCGCCCAGATCGATAACTACACCCCTGTCTTTAACTTCCTTGACTTTTCCTTTAACTGCAGATTTACCTTGCTTGTACTTCTGCTGAGCATCTTCCCACGGATCGCCGCTGAGCTGTTTGATCCCGAGCCCAACCCTTTCGTTCTTCTCGTCAACATTCAGTATAACAACATCGATTTCTTGACCTTTCTTATAAGAATCCTCAGGATTTACTCTTCCTGCCCAGGAAATGTTGTCAGGCCTAACCAGACCCACAATATTTTCTGTTACTTCTACAAATAATCCTCTGTCCGTAATATTCCGTATTTTACCTTTTAGCACTGTTTTCGGCGGGTTTTCTTTTTTAAATAGCTGCCATGGGCTAGGCTCAATTTGTTTGAGACTAAGAGAAATCCGGCGGTTTTCCTTATCAACATCGAGCACTATTGTGTCTACAATGCTTCCTGTATCAACTATTTCTTTAGGATGTCTGAATCTTTTTGTCCATGTAATTTCAGATACATGAACCAAGCCTTCAATTCCGGGCTCGAGCTGAACAAATACACCAAAATCCATCAAAGAAACCACTTTTCCTTGCACCTGACTACCGGGTTTGTATTTTTCTATTATAGAATCCCATGGATCCGGGGTTACCGCTTTTAGGCTAAGAGTGACTTTTTCCTCACCTTCTATGTTCAATATTTGCGTATTGATTACCTGACCCTGGGCCAAAACATCGCTTGGGTGATTAATCCTCCCCCATGAAAGCTCGCTTATGGGTATAAAACCTTCAAGTCCTCCAAGATCAATGAATGCGCCCTGATTTATCAAATTTATTACGGTTCCCTGAATTTCCATGCCCTCCTCAATTTTTGAGAGGGTCTCTTTTTTGAGGGTCTCTCTTTGCTCTTCCAGGAAGACTCTTCTTGAAACTACAATATCCTTATTTGTAAATTTAATAATACGTACATCAAGGGTTTCTCCTATTAGTTTATCCGTATCTGACTGGGGCCTGATATCTACCTGGGAGCCGGGCAGGAAAGCCTTTATTTCAGTTTTATCACCAATGTCTGTTATAAATCCGCCCTTCACTTTTTGTTTTACTATCGCAGGAACGAGCTCTCCGCTGTCAAACCTATCCTGAATGACTTTATTCTCTTTTAGTAATCCTGCTTTTCTTTTAGATAATCTGGGCAATCCATGGTCGTATCGTTCCAACATAACTTCCACTTCATCGCCAACCTCTACTTCAAGCTCACCTGTTTTCCCCAGAAATTCCTCCGTTGGAGCAACTCCTTCCGATTTAGAGCCAAAATCAATAAATACATCATCCTTATCCACCCGGACAACAAGTCCAGTGAATATCTTGCCCTGCTCAGGCTCTTTCATGCTTTCATCTACTAGTTCTGCAAAATTTTTCTCGTCTACCATAGTCCTGCCTTCTCTTATTTAGATGTGATCAAATTTACCGTTCGAGATTCATTTAGAATTAGTATTAGCTAGAGTAGATTTTGTTTAATCACCTTTAACTTCTGAAATAATTCTGTTTATAACTTCGTCGGTATTAAGATTTGTAGTATCTATTATTACTGCATTCGGGGCTGGATGCAAGGGAGATTCTGAGCGTTCTGTGTCCTGTTTGTCCCTTGATTCCATATCATTTATAACTTGGTCCATATCCGTATTAAGTCCGTTTTCCAGCAATTCTTTCCTTCTTCTGTATGCTCTCTCTTTAAGCGTAGCTTCCAAATAAAATTTGTATTCTGCATTAGGAAATACATATGTACCCATGTCTCTTCCTTCAACGACTATGTTGCCGTGTAATCCTATTTCTCTCTGTAAATCAACCAGTTTTTTCCTAACTAGGTGTTTTGTGGCTACATCAGATGATATTCGGGAAATTTCGGGAGATCTGATTTTGTCTGTTATATCCTCATTATTGAGTATGATTTTCAAGACATTATCCACGCTGCTTTCAAAGTTGATATCTGTATCGCTTAAAAGTAACGCAAGCTCATTTTTATTATCAAGATCTATTGAATTTCGTCTAACTTGAAGGGCAATCGCTCTATACATAGCCCCTGTGTCCAAGTAAGTAAGGCTTAATTTCTTGGCAACGGATTTTGCAACTGTGCTTTTTCCAACCCCAGACGGGCCGTCTATGGTAATGATTATTTTATTTTCCATTCTTTTGTTATTTCTTTGTGATAGAAGAATAGTTTATTTATTGCCGGAGTTCATCAATTGCTTCAAAAAACCCCGGATAGGATACTGAAACACATTCCGCCTCATTTATTATCGTCTCACCCCTTGCACCCATTCCGGCAATCGCCATCGACATAGCTATTCTGTGATCACCCCAGCTGGAACATGCTGCACCGGTTATATTTTCAGTGCCTTGTATGGACATTCCTTCTTTAAATTCCTCAACGTGGACTCCCATCTTGCTTAGTTCGGTTGCCATGGCATGAATCCTGTCGGTTTCCTTTACTCTTAACTCTCCCGCGTCTTTTATCAGAGTGTTTCCCTCTGCATAAGATGCGGCTACAGCTGCTATAGGAAGCTCATCTATTGCTCTGGGTATTACTTCTCCTCCTATTTCTGTAGCTTTCAGACTGCTGTGCCGAGCGATAATGTCTCCTATCGGCTCTCCATTTGCGTCTCTTTGATTAACAATTTCGATATCGCCGCCCATATTTTTCAGAATATCAATTATTCCTGTTCTGAGTGGATTGATACCAACGTTTTTTATCAGAACTTCAGAGCCTGGGATAATGAGCGCCCCTACTATGAAGAAAGCGGTTGAAGATAAATCTGAAGGCACTACAATTTCACCTGAATTAATTCCAGAGATTTTTGTGATTTTGATACTGTTACCTGTTTTCTCAATTGGTACTCCAAGATATTTCAGCATACGTTCGGTATGGTCTCTTGAGGGTGAAGGCTCAATAACCTCAGTTTCACCCTCCGCGTATAGCCCGGCGAGCAGTATGGCTGATTTCACCTGAGCGCTTGCAACCGGAAGCACATATTTGATTCCTCTGAGACTGCTGCCGGTAATGGTTAGGGGTAACTTGTTTCCCCCCTCATTGCCTTCAATCCTGGCGCCCATTTGAGTGAGTGGGTCGACAACCCTCTTCATCGGTCTAGCTTGCAAGTATTTATCACCTGTAAGAGTAGTGGAAAATTGCTGTGGGCTTAGTAGGCCGATTAAGAGCCGTGTGGTGGTGCCGGAGTTGCCACAGTCTATAATTTGACCGGGTGCTTTAAGACCATAAAGCCCTTTTCCTCTGACAATCGCCTCTGTTCTGTCAATTTCAATACTTGCTCCAAGCACCCTCATGGCATTGGCTGTGGATAGGGCATCGTCTGATACTAAAAAATCTCTGACTACAGATTTCCCCTGTGCAAGTGAGCTTAGCATGAGGGATCTGTGCGATATTGATTTATCCCCCGGAGGTGTTATCTCTCCTTTTAGCGATGAAGAACTACCTTTTATTATAATGTCAGACATGTTCCGGTTTGATATAATAGTTTTGAGTGTATTGTGCCTGATTATTGCAATACTTGAAATAAGTTGGATATACTCGAAAAGGGAACAGGTATAAAAATGCAAATTCAATCTTTCCATACATCAAATTTGTTAACAATATTAGCCATAATTTTATTTCCACTCATGGGAAATAATAGCAATGCCGAGCTCTGCAACAAATGGAGTGAACCTGAGAAAGCAGGCGTACTGGACCATAATGTAATAAATGAAGCAAGCGGGATTGAAGCGTCAAACAAGTACCCTGGCAGGTTATATCATATCAATGATTCGGGTGGAGGGTCTTTTTTCTATGTCACAAATTTTAATGGAGGCCAAACTAAAAAGATTAAAATAGATGGAGAAGCCCTAAAAAAGTCGGATTTTGAAGATATTAGTATTGGAAAGTGTTTTGATAAATCTTGCCTGTTTGTCGCTGACATCGGTGACAATAAGAGCACCAAAACGTTGGTTGAAATTATTGTAATAGAAGAGTTAGAAAAATACGGAAAATCTGTTAAACCGATATCTAGAATCAGGATTCAATATCCAGACCAACCTCATAATGCTGAAGGTATGGCTGTTCATCCAAATGGCGACATATATATCATTACCAAGGAAGAAAACCTCAGGGATTATGAGGCTTACCCGGCGAAAATATTTAAATTGCAGGCTCCAAAGTGGCAAGAAATCGGAAACGAAAAACATACTTTGGAATATATCGGAGAGATTGACTTTAAAACTCTAAACCCCTCGGGGACAGCCTACGGTCAGGTTG
>CBDUCG010000035.1:0-15878 GCA_965365595.1 uncultured bacterium | reverse complement strand
TTCGTCTAGCAATGGTTTGTGGTCTTGTGAAGATTCAAGTGGAATAACATTTTCACCGTCAGTGAATGCAATAAAAGAAACTTCTTCCCCCTCGAGAAATTCCTCTATTACTACACAATTGCCCGAATCACCGAAAATCTTGCTGTTCATGATGTCGTCCAAAACATTTAAAGCTTCTTCCTCTGTATGGCATATGATTACGCCTTTTCCCGCAGCCAGGCCATCCGCTTTTATTACCAACGGGGGCTTCACCTCTTTTACCCAGTTAACAGCATGGTTGTAGTCAGTAAAAGTAGAGAAGAATGCCGTGGGGATGTCATATTTTTTCATTAAATTCTTAGAGTACGCTTTGCTGCTCTCTATTTCTGCTGCTGCCTGATTCGGGCCGAAGATATCAAGATTTTCCTCCTGAAATCTGTCCACAATACCGAGGGATAAAGGGATTTCCGGACCGACAATAGTAAGGTCTATCTCTTCGGCTTTGGCAAACCTGACTAGAGACTCTATATCTGTCACTTTTATATCCACACAGTTGGCATTGTTTGAAATTCCAACATTACCCGGTGCGCAGTAAACTGAAGTAACAAGAGGACTTTTAGAAATTTTCCAGCACAAGGCATGTTCACGCCCTCCGCCTCCGACAACAAGAACTTTCATAATTTCATCCTTTAAAATAAAGTCTTTTCTTCATAAGCCCACTTAATGTACCAGATAAGATAAATTTTTAAACACAAAGAAACAGAAAATGTAAAAAAGGTCTAATGCCTATAATGGATATTCCGGGTGCGGAAATTGAATCATCGGAATTCTGGAGAATTATTCAACGGTAACTACTTTTGCGAGATTTCTGGGCTGGTCAACGTCTGTTCCTTTGCAGGTTGCTATGTGATAAGCAAGGAGCTGAAGCGGGATTATAGATATTATGGGACTTATCATATAGGGGCAATCAGGCAATTCTATGAGCTTGTCTACATTGCCTTTAATCTCGGGAGCGTTAGGATCGGTAGTAAGAAATATAACTTTACCCTTTCTGGCACGCACTTCCTGGAGATTTCCTAAAATCTTTTTGTATGCAACACCATCGCCCGGAGCTATTAAAACAACTGGCATATCTTCATCAATAAGCGCAATCGGCCCATGCTTCATTTCTCCCGCAGCATAGCCTTCTGCATGTATATAGGAGATTTCTTTTAATTTTAGAGCGCCCTCAAATGCTATAGGATGGTTTATTCCCCGCCCGAGGTATAGGAAATTCCTGTATTTAAAGAATTCCTTCGCAAGCTCTTTTATATTATCATCGAGCTTGAGAGCAATCTGAATTAATTGTGGAACAGCCAACGCGTCTTTTATCATAGAGACTGCTTGTTTTTTTGTTATTTCTTTTTTCATCCGTCCTAGGTAAATAGCCAGGAAATAAAAGGCGATAAGCTGTGTAGTGAAGGCTTTTGTTGAAGCAACCCCTATTTCAGGACCTGCGTGAGTGTAAATTACTCCGTCCGACTCCCTGGCAATTTTGCTCATCATTACATTTGTGATGCTAAGGGATTTTGCTCCCCTTTGTTTTGCTTCAATTAAGGCTTCGGATGTATCAGCCGTTTCCCCTGATTGTGAGACAGCTATGGCAAGAGTCTTACTGTCAATTATGGGCTGGCGGTAACGAAATTCCGATGCTATGTCCACTTCAACTGATATTTTGGCAATTTTTTCGATCATATATTTCCCTATCAAGCTCGCGTGATAGGAAGTGCCGCATGCCAGAGCCACTATTCTGTTGACGTTTTTAAATAATGAAGGGTCCACATCTTCAAAATAAATCTCTCCGGTCTCCTCAGAGAAACGGCCCCGCATTGTATCCAGAATGGCTCTTGGCTGCTCATAAATCTCTTTTATCATAAAGTGGCGGTAGCCGCACTTTTCAACAGAAATCGGGTCCCAGTTGATTGACTGGACATTTCTTTTCACTTCTTTTCCATTGAGATCTGTGATTCTGATGCTGTTTTGTTCCAGGATTGCAACATCCCCGTCTTCAAGGTAAATCACATCTGAGCAAAAAGGCAGGATTGCCGGCACATCTGAAGCAAGATAGTTCTCATGCTCACCCTGGGCTAGTATTAACGGGGAGAATTTTCGGGCCGCGATAACTTTATCAGGTGCTTTATCGGAAATGACCGCTATAGCATAAGAACCTTCTATTCTCTTAAACGCCTCTCTTGCTGCATCTTCAAAATCAAGCCCGTGGCTGGACGAGTCTTCTATCAGGTGTGCAATTACTTCAGTATCCGTGTCGGAGTAAAATTTGTATCCTTTCTTTTTTAGTTCGTTTCTGAGCTCTACATGGTTCTCAATTATACCGTTATGAACAACAGAGGTTCCGCCTGACACATGAGGATGCGCATTTTTTTGTGAAGCATCACCGTGAGTAGCCCATCTGGTGTGCCCAATGCCCAAAGAACCATTAGGAGAATGTTTATTTATTTTGGTTTTCAGTTTTGAGAGCTTACCCTTGCTTTTAAAAACTCTGGACTTCCCATTTTGAATTAATGCAATCCCGGCGGAATCATAACCCCTGTATTCGAGCCTTGATAAACCGTTTAGAAGTACATCCACGGTCCGCTTCTGATCCCCTATATAACCTAGTATTCCGCACATTTCCTTATCCCTTCTTTTTTCCCTTTTTCTTAGGCGCTCTTTTCCAGTTTTCTATAACAGTTTGTCTGGCCCGGCCTAATGCCAGAGAATCTTTTGGAACATCTTCTGTAATAGTTGATCCTGCCCCGGTCGTTGAACCTTTACCAACTTTGACAGGCGCGACTAGCATTGTGTCGCTTCCTATAAAGACCTCGTCCTCTAACACTGTCCTGTATTTATTAAATCCATCGTAGTTACAAGTTATTGAGCCTGCGCCGATATTAACACCTTTCCCCAATGTTGCGTCCCCTACATATGACAGGTGCGGCACTTTTGACCCTGTGCCGATTTTGGACTTTTTGATCTCGACAAAGTTCCCTATCTTGGCCCCGTCCATAATCACAACCTCAGGACGGATATGCGCAAAAGGACCGACTATGACATTATTTTTAATAATTGCACTTGTTATGTAGCATGAGGACTTGATGGTTATTGAATTACCCAATTTAGAATCCTCAATCCATGTTGAGGGACCTATAACGCAATTTCTTCCAATTTGAGTGCTGCCGTATATAAATGTATTAGGATATATAGTAGTATCTCGTCCGATTTTAACCAAAGGTGAAATATAACTTGTCTCAGGATCAATCATGGTTACGCCTGATTTCATTAATTTCTCATTTGTTCTCCATTTCAAAAGGCTTTCCACATAAGATAGCTCAGAGCGGTCATTCACTCCCATCACTTCGTCACTGTCCGTTACAACGCTTGCATTTATCCTGATTGAACTCTTGTGAGCCTGCTCGACAATATCTGTCAGGTAATACTCTTTCTGTCTGTTTATTGTATTGACCTTTTTAAGAGCGTCCCATAAAAAAGAGCTTTTGACACAGTATGTGCCCGAATTGATCTCATCAATTAATTTTTCATCTTTTGATGCGTCTTTTTCTTCAACAATGCCTGTAACTTTGTTTTTATCGTTCCTTCTGATTCGACCGTAACCCGTGGGATCGTCAACCAGAGCTGTGAGGATTGAAAGATCCGCTTTCTTTTTATCATGTCCTATTATGAATTTTTTGAGGGTGCCTGAAGTGATTAGAGGATAATCCCCATTTAATATTAAAATATTGCCTTTGAAATTTTTGAGCTCTGAGCTTGCGCATTTTGCGGCGTGCCCCGTGCCCAATTGATTGCTTTGGGTTACGTAGGAAATTTTTTTGGAACCTGAAAATCGTCTGACTTCTTCTGATCCATGACCGACTACAACAACTGTTTTCCTGGGTGAAAGGCTTTCCACAGAATCCAACACATAGCTCAGCATCGGCCGGCCCAAAAGTGGATGGAGGACTTTGGGAATTTCGGACTTCATTCGTTTTCCCATCCCTGCGGCTAAAACTATTACAGCTAGGCTCATTATATATTCAGGTCCTCCCGTATTTGTCTTCTAATCTTACTACATCTTCGACCTCTGGGGTTGAGACCTCAAGAATATCGCAGTCGGTAATTGCAGTCATTCTATGTTTTGTATATGGTGTAATTCTAATTGCTGTCCCCGGCTCAAACACTATTTCCTTTGTGGTTTCGCCCTGCTCTTCCACTTCCATAAGCATTTCGCCACTATGAAGATATATAGTCTCGTCTTTTACTTCATGATATTGCCAGCTTAAGCTCTCACCCTTGTTGACATGAAGAATTTTGCCTACGTATTTCTCAGTGTACGCCCACCAAAGTTCATATCCCCAGGGTTTTTCCACTTTCTTTATTTGATCGGTTATTTTCACAGGCTGAGAGACCTCTTCTATATGTAATGAATTAACTCGGATGGCGGGCAACGGATAATATCTTACTCAATCAAAAAGGTATGTCATCATCGCCAGCGAATGAATCGTCTTCAATGTCGAAATCGGCCGGCACCTTATCGTCTTTAGATGAAGGGGCTTCTGACCTACCGCCCTGCCCCCCCTGACCGCCAAGCATCTGCATATTTCTGGCTACTATTTCAGTCGTATATCTTGTGTTGCCTTCTTTATCTTCCCAGGAGCGCGTTTTTATTGAGCCTTCTATATAAACCATTCTGCCCTTGCTAAGGTACTCCCCGCATATTTCAGCAAGCCTGCCCCAGGCGACGATTCTGTGCCACTCGGTATCTTCCTGTCTTTCCCCAGATTTGTTTGTATATTTTTCAGTGGTAGCGATAGTAAAATTGGCTACCGCCTGTCCTCCTGTTGTGTAACGGATTTCAGGGTCGCGTCCTAAATTACCTATCAATATTACTTTATTTACGGCCATTATCGTCTCCCGGAATTAATCGTTTATTGAAATTCTATCATCTGCGATTATGAAAATCCAGAAATCTAGAACAGATGGGACGAAAAAGAGAGAAATTGATGCAGCACTCTGCCCGTCATGCCCCATATCAGATACTGATCATAATTATAGGCGTAGTCTTTTACTTCTCTGCCGTCTCTAACCCTTATTCTGACCTGAGTGTTTTTATCGTCAACTAAATGATGCATGGGAACCCAAATGGTTTTTTCGACTTCATTTGCGTCAGGGGTAATATCCACTTCTTCCTCAAGAATCGATAGGTATGGAGTTACTACATAGTTTCTGGCGCGTGGGTTATTGGGGTTCACGTCGTCCAATGCGCCAAGAACACGGGCGCTCCGGTTAATATTAATCCCGACTTCCTCAAGCGTTTCTCGTACTGCGGTATCGAGTTTGCTGTTGTCATCCAACTCCATTCTTCCACCCGGAAAAGCCATATGACCTGAGAAAGGGTCCCTATCATTATCCGGCCGCTTTATGAAGAGAAGCGAATAACCGGGATCGCTCTGCTTTAATATCATCATTATCGCCGCATGAACATAGTCCCCTTCTCTAGTTATCTGATTTGAAGACCTTTGTGTTAAGAGCGTTTCCAGTTTTTTGATCGTATCGCTCATATTGTTATTCTAGTACCTTCGTATATTGAACGTATTCACTAATATCAACTTATTAAGGCAGATTTAAATATTTGATAACTGTTTTCATCGAAGAGCACAAAGTAAATTTTCTCAACTGAGCTTTGTTTATTATTTAAAAATTCGTTTGCTATACCGAGCATTATCTCTGCGCACTCATTAACCGGCAAATTTCCGACACCAGTACCTATAGCGGGAAATGCCAAAGTTTTTAATTGGAGCTCTGAAGCTTTAACAAGAGAATTAACTGTAGCTGCTTTAAGACTCTCTTTGCTAATTTCATCTCCTAAATCCATCCCGGCTGCATGAATGACGTGCCGAGCCTTTAATTCTCCGCTCCCTGTTACAGCAACTTGACCAAGCCTCACCCTTCCTACCTGATTGCATTCATGCTGTATGGATGGACCACCCTTTTCTCTTATAGCCCCGGCAACTCCGCTTCCAAGCTTCAAATCGGTGTTGGCGGCATTTACAATTGCGTCGACATCCATTTCGGTAATATCGCCCAAGACAATTTCAATTTTATTATCTGCATTCATTATTAGTAATAAGTCGTATGACATACATTGTCTTTCATTTTGATATTTTATATTCTTGCTACGATGTTTCCCCAATCGTCAACCAGGCATTTAAACACGGGCGTAATAAATATTGTAGATGTGTCTTCAAGAACGATAGCCGGGCCTTTAAATTTATATCCTGAGTAAAACTCGGATCTGTTAAAAGTTCTTACAACAATGCTCTTTCCGTTATAGATTGTTTTTTCTTTCTCGTAGTTGACAGCTCTCTTCTTAGTTTTGATCAAAGGTATTTCCAGGTCTATCCTCATCGCGACAGCTCTTAATCTGATTGTAGTTGCTTCAACCTCGCTTCCGGTTTTATTGTATCCAAACATTTTCTTATGTTCCCTGTGAAAAGCGCCTGCAAAATTTTTGCTATAGGGGATTGTAATTTCGTGAGATTGCCTTTTATATCTGACATCCACAAACCGTTCAAACCTCAGTTTGTGTTTAGGGAAATCTTTGCGGGCTTTATCTTCTAAGGATGAAAAGAGTTCATTCAATACGCCGGGTCCGGCATCATTCTGACTGAGAAAGACAGTCTTGCTGTAGTCCTTAAACATATCCGCGGTAAGCATACCAAGAGCGGAAAGCACTCCAGGGTCTTTAGGGAAAAGAACTGTGCTAATTTCCATTCCCTCTGCAAGCTCACAAGCATGAAGCCCGCCTGCACCTCCGAATGAGACCAGAGCAAAATCCCTTGGGTCATATCCTTTTCCAATTGAGATTACACGAAGCGCCTTTTCCATATTGGCATTGGTAACTTTTATTATTCCTTCGGCCACCTCTTCAAGCGACAGCTTCAATCGGCGCGCGAGTTTATTTATGGCGGATTTGGATTTTGCAGGGTGTATTTTCATTCGTCCGCCAAGAAATGATTCGGGTTTTATTCTGCCCAAGACCAGATTGGCATCTGTTACAGTGGCTTCCGTCCCTTTTCCATAGCATGCGGGCCCTGGGTCGGCACCAGCGCTCTCAGGTCCGACCTGAAGTGCGCCACCCGGGTCAACTCTGGCGATAGATCCGCCGCCAGCCCCAATGGTTGTGATGTCAATCATGGGAATTTTGATAGGTATACCATCAATTACTGATTCCGTAGTGAATTTTGGCCCGTTCTCACATAGCGCCACATCTGTTGACGTTCCCCCCATATCATAAGTAAGAATGTTACGATAGCCGGCAAGCCCGGCAACTTTTACACTGCCGACAACTCCGCCGGCGGGCCCGGACAGTATTATTCTGACCGGCTCGGCTGAAGCCTGCTGTGGAGACATTACTCCGCCGCTCGACTGCATTATTGTGACTTCCGAATCCGAAAGTTTCCGGGACAGACTCTCCATATAATCTTTGACTTTCGGAAGCAAATACGAATTGGCCACAATTGTTGAGGTTCTTTCAAATTCCCTGAACTCAGGGAGAATTCTTGATGAAGTCGAGATAGGTATACCTAAACTCTTTAAGTGTTTTTCGACTTTCTGTTCGTTTTTGGGGTTTGCATAGGAATGGAGCAGACAAATTGCTATACCTTCTACATTTAGCCTCTTTATTTTTCTACATAAAGAGGTCAGATCAGATTTTTTTACGCTCTGAATAATCTTACCTTCGTAAGTAGCCCTTTCTGCAATTCCTAATCTTAATGATTCTTCTACCAGCGGAACCGGCGCTTTCCAGAAAATGTTGTATAGCTCCCCCCTGTTTTGTCTTCCGATCTGTATAACATCTTCAAAACCTTTTGTGGTAACAAGAGCTATCCTGGCTCCCTTTCTTTCAAGTAGTGCATTTGTAGCAACTGTGGTTCCTTGCACTACATGCAAATTGGAGAAACCATTTCCGAGTATTTCCTTTATACCGGAAAGAATTGATTTTGAGGGATCTTCTGGCGTTGACGGCAACTTATGTATTGAGATAGCATGTCCGTCAAAGAGAACAAAATCTGTAAAAGTTCCGCCTGTATCAATACCTATTTGTAGTTCTTCAAGCATGGAATTTTGTATTACACATAAGTTGTTTATATAAGCTCAAAACATATCTGAAACAGTTAACACTGGCAATAATAAAAACCGCCGGGATCAGTAACGGAAAAGACCTATGTAATAATTAGTCGAAGTGTGCGAAAGTTAAGCTTGATTTATCGGAAGGTTCTAGAACAGGAATCTTTAAAGAGAAGAAATCAATACTCGTCCTGTCCCACCGGGTATACGACTTTTACTTTTTCTTCAGCAATTTCTCTCAGAGCCGAAACAACTTCTTTGTTGTCAGTTTCTTCAGCAAGCATAGGAGCGCCTTTGACAAGAAGCCTTGCCCTCTTCATAGCTGCTACCGAAAGAGCAAATCTGTTTACCACTTTTTCAAGACAATCTTCAATTGTTACTCTTGCCATTTACACGACTCCTTTAGAGGAAATTTCCTAATACTATAAGGGAAGATATATTAGATGTAAAGCCGTAAGCTGTATTTAAGGCTTATAGTAATCCGATGGATATGTTAATATAGTTGCCCGGAGACAGATAATGGACTTAGACCAGATAAAATTTGATGATAATGGCCTCGTTCCCGTAATAGTTCAGGATAGCACTACGGGGCAGGTACTCATGCTTGCCTACGCCAATAGGGAAGCGCTGCAAAAGACTATTGATACTGATAAATCCCACTTTTGGAGCCGCTCCCGCGAAAAGCTTTGGATGAAGGGAGAAGAATCCGGCAATGTGCAAAACATAAAGGAAATCTACTACGACTGTGACATAGATACCATTTTATATCTGGTAGAGCAGACGGGTGTCACCTGTCACACCGGCGAGCCAACCTGTTTTTACAGATCCGCAAACGGCGACAAACAAGCCCCGGCGTTCGGAAAATCATTAGATTCCAAAACACTTGATGAAGTATATGAAGTGATTATGGACAGGAAACTAAACCCCAAAGAGGGCTCTTATGTAAGCGGGCTGTTTGAGAAGGGTCTGGATAAGATTCTCAAAAAAATCGGAGAGGAAGCGGGTGAAACAGTGATCGGCGCCAAAAATGAAGACAGGAAAGAAATAATCTATGAAACCGCAGACCTCTGGTTTCATTCCATGATTGCTTTAGCCTATTTCGGCATTACGCCTGAAGATATTTTTGAGGAGCTTGGTAGAAGGTTTGGTAAACCCAAAGAGGCTTACAGACAGGAATTTTAAGAACTAAATCCGAACATTCAAGATTAATAAAACAGACAAGTGTTATCTGTTTTTCTTGGGTCTGTCTTTTTCTTCTATATATTCGCCCAGGTGGGTATTTTTTCTCACAGAAGGCGGCAGTCCGGACAAATCAGGCTTAGGCATATCTGTAGACAGATCGCTTGTAAATGCAAAACTGGATATTACCTTCTCGACTTTCTTGGTATCACAAAAAGGACATTTAACTTTTTTCTCATCACCTTCTTCATAAATCAGTTCTGAGAATCGAAAGTTTCTTTGCAAATTAAAAAATGCAACTACAGTGCCTTCATTTAAATAAAAATCCAGGTCTGTAGCTTCCTTGTCACGTTTCCCGTGTTCGGCGATAACTTTTTCTTTTTCAAGATCAACTACAACTATATTATTGATATTGTCATACTTCTTTACCAGATCTGTTACAGCTTTTTTGGTCGCATTTTTTTCAATCTGTTTTAAGGAATTATCTACATTATCTCTGCATATTGTACATTCGTACTCAAAAAGCGGCATTTAAAACCTCCTGGCATTATCTGTTGAAATACTGGTTTAGATGTTCCTGTCCAACCCAGTCGTTTCTCTGTTCTTCATCTTTTTGCTCTTTATACTCCATATGCCATCTCAATTCGTCACCGGGACCGGGGGCTCTTTTACTCTTATCATCGAATATGGCTTTGAATGTCGAGAAAATCCGGCGCGGTTCCTTGCTCTGACATACGGGGCATTCAAGGTTTTTTTCATCTTCCTCATCCATCACAAGCGAGCTGAATCTGAAATCCTTGAGCTCAAGATAAAGGACTTTTTTATTATCAAGGGTATAACGGAATCTTCTGGGGCCCCTTCTATTGCTTTTTTTACCAATAGAAAATAGTTCTTTGTTCTTCTCTCCATCAGTTACTTTAATGTAAAGAATTCCGTCATTATTCTTTTTTATTTTGGTTGCGTTTGTTTTATTTAGCTTGGCAACGAGCGCATCGATATCCCTGTTATATCCATCCATACACTTGTCGCATTCGTATTCAAATAGTGGCATGTTCTCACTCTCCTCGGTTATTAAGGTAGTAATAATAACTAAGATTTCAAGATAGCTCTAGTTAATAGTCAGAAAGAATTGCTGAATTTGACAAATCATAACCACATATCGATACTAGTTTTATTATGTGTTAAAAGTTTACCGGAGATTATAATTGTCTGAATTAAAAGAATTAATTGTAGAAGAAAACGGGCCGATTTGCACGATAAGTTTCAACAGACCTGAGAAAAGAAATCTTGTTACCCCCCTGATGTTGACGGAATTATCTTCAGAGCTTAAAAGACTTACGGACGAAGACAAGGTAAGGTGCGTTATCTTAAAAGGCTCAGGCGATAAGGCGTTTTCATCAGGTTATGATATTCATGCGATTGGCGATAACGATATGATCAAACATCACGAAGGGGACCATCCTTTGGGAAGAGCTCTCAGAACAGTCGCGGACTTTCCCTACCCTACAATAGCAATGTTGAACGGGCACGCTTTCGGAGCAGGGTTTGAGATCGCTGTTACCTGCGATATTAGAATAGCGGTCGCTGACAGCCTTTTTGGTATGCCTCCGGCAAAGCTAGGTGTGGTTTACTCCCACAGCGGCATGAAAAAGTTTGTGGATCTTATAGGTCCCGGCTATACCAAGGAGCTGTTCCTCGTGGGGAGACCTGTTAGCTCGGAGAGAGCAAAGGAAATAGGTCTTGTGAATTTTATGGTATCAAGAGAAGAAATTGAGAAGTTTACCTATGATATGGCAAATGAAATTTCAGAAAACGCGCCGTTAACCCTTAAAACTTTAAAGAAAATCACAAACGTTTTAGAGAAAAAGGAAATTAGAAATGAAGATGAAAAAATTATAAGAAATATGACAGTTGATGTTCAAAATAGTGAAGACTACAAAGAAGGACAAAAGGCGTTCGCTGAAAAAAGAAAACCGGAATTTAAAGGAAAGTGATCTGCAGCAAGTTTTATGGAAGAAAGCACGAGTGATTTTAAGATACTTTAGAAGTTCATAGCGGGTTGCCCAGACAAGGTCCAGGCTCAGATGAATGCACGCTCAAGGCTCTTTCCTTGCAACGCATTGCCTTAAGAACCTGCTATTTTAGACCTCGGCTGTGGGCCGGGAATGCAAACTCTGACTTTTGCCAAAGCGCTTGATTGCAGAATTAAAGCAGTAGATGTTGTTGATGAGTACCCGAATATTCTAAGAGAGCGTGCCGAAGAATCCAACTTTTCAGACCGAATTGAAATTCTAAAATGTGATATGAACGATCTTCAATTCAGACCTGAGAGCTTTGATATTATCTGGGCTGAAGGATCCGTTTATATAATGAGAGTTGAAAAAGCGCTTGCTAACTGGAAGCGGTTTCTTAAACCCGGAGGCTATATATCCTTTAGCGAGCTTGTTTGGCTCAAACCTGATCCTCCAGACCAGGTAACGCGATTTTTCAGGAAGAATATCCGCCCATGACAAGTTTAGAGACAAATTTATCAAAATTAAGAGCATCAAAATACGAGACAATAGCAAATTTTACTTTGCCCGATAGCGCATGGTGGGATGATTACTACAGTCCTTTAGAATCCAAGCTTCCAACACTCAAGGAGACATTCAAAAACAATCGTATTGCGCTAAATATATTGATTCAACTGCACTCGAAATTGAAATGAGGCGGAAAAATGAAGAATGGTATGGTTATGAGTTTTTTATAGGTCAAAAAGTCTGAGATTGCGATCTCAATCCCCATAACCGAATTCCCTGATCAGGTTTTCCCGGTGACTCCACTTGTCTTTAACCTTTACCCATAACTCAAGAAATACCTTTGTACCTAAAATTCTTTCTATATCGGCCCTGGCAAGACTCCCTATCTCTTTTAACATTGCGCCTTTTTTGCCGATTATGATTCCCTTGTGATTCTGCCTCTCAACATAAATGACAGCTGAAATATTTATTATATTTTTATCCGGATATTCTTTAAATTCTTCAATCACTACTGCTGTCTGGTAGGGAATCTCCTGTTGAGTCAATGTAAAAATTTTCTCCCTTATGAACTCTGCGGCAATAAACCTTTCCGGCTGATCCGTTATCATATCGTCCGGAAAAAACTTGGGGCCCTCCGGCAAATATTTAACAATAGTATCCATAAGCTCCTGTGTGCCGTCTGAATTTACGGCAGATATGGGAATAATGTCTGTAAACTTATTAGCGAACCGCTGTGAGCTTTTAATAATATGGAGAATCTCGTTCTTTTTAATAGTATCAATCTTGTTTATTACAAGTATTGAGGGCTTGGGCAGGCTCTCAATAATGAACGAGTCCCCTTTACCGAAAGGATCCTTTACCTCAACCATAGTCAGAATTACATCAGCTTCCTGAATTGCACTCATAGCGGTATGAACCATGGCTTTTCCGAGTGGTCCTTTGGCCTTATGAATACCGGGAGTATCAAGAAAAATTAGTTGAGCGTCCGGCAGTGTACGTATTCCGAGAATCCTGTTTCTAGTAGTATTAGGCTTATCGGAAACGGCGGCTATCTTTTCGCCCACAAGGGCGTTGATAAGAGTAGACTTTCCAACGTTTGGTCTTCCGATAACCGTTACAAAACCTGATTTAAAAGAATCATTATCGCTCATAACTCTACAGTTTTTCTATTTAATATAACAGATTACTCAACCCTCTTTTTTCTGTATTGATATAAATTCAGAGACTTATATTTTTTCTGATCGAGCAGTTCATATTTGTTTCCAAGAGCTTCTTCAAAAGCCTCCCTGTCTGTACGCGCATGGTCGGCAAGCAGAAACCCCTGATTGTTCGTTCGATATTTTACATATGATATTTTCTAATTATTACCTAAATTAATCATTATGATACGATTATATATCAAATTGTGAGTTTATTCAGAACTATAATACCGGAAGAAATGAATGAAAAACAAAGTTACAAACTAATAAGGTTGCTAAAATTATCCTCTTATCAGTAGAAATTTAATATATCACAATGTAATTCAGATAAGATGCTGATTGTCGTTATCAAGCTGAATAATAAATATTAACTTTCTGAATCGGAGAACTCTTATGCTTAAAAGTGTTAACTCTCCCAGGTAAATTCTTATTGATATTAAACTTTGATTATCTTGCCAAATTGTTGATAAAGGTTAACATTCTTCCGTTTTACCGAAAATATTTAAATAACAGGAGTTGAATTAATGCTTGAACTAATGGGAGATTGGGTAAGATCAGATTACTGCGGAAAGATTGGCACAAATGACCTTGAGCGTGAAGTCATACTTATGGGGTGGATACAATCTCACAGGGATCACGGCGGCGTAATCTTTATAGATTTAAGGGATCGTGAAGGATTGGTTCAGGTAGTTCTCAACCCTGAGAACAGTGAAGAAGTGCATAAAAAAGGCGAGGCAATAAGGGATGAATGGGTTATTGCAGTTAAGGGTATCGTGTCAAAGCGTTCTCCTGAAACTGTAAATCCAAACTTAAAAACGGGCGAGATAGAGGTCATGGCTAGTGAGGTGAAAATACTTAACACCTCAAAAGTTATACCTTTCCTGATAGAAGAAGAAATTAACGTTGACGAGCTTCTGAGAATGAAATACAGGTATCTGGATCTCAGAAGGCCTGTTATGAGGAACAATATAATTACCCGCCACAAAGTTGCCGCGGCTACAAGGGATTATCTAAACAGCATTGGATTTCTTGAAATCGAAACTCCGTATCTAACAAAATCAACTCCAGAGGGAGCAAGAGATTTTCTTGTCCCAAGCAGATTAAACCCAGGACAGTTTTATGCCCTGCCGCAGTCTCCTCAAATATTAAAACAAACACTTATGGTTTCAGGGCTTGACCGATATTACCAGGTAGTTAGATGTTTCAGAGATGAGGACCTTAGAGCCGATAGACAGCCGGAATTCACACAGATAGATATTGAGATGACTTTCATTAATGAAGACGATATCATGTGCGTTGTCGAGGGCATGTTAAAGGAAATATTCAGGCAAGCAATAGGAAAAGAGATAGATACTCCGTTTAAAAGGATGAGCCACGAAGAGGCCGTGTTGAAATACGGATCCGACAAACCTGACACAAGGTTTGATCTTGAGCTTGAGGATATTTCTCATATATTTGCCGAATCTGAATTTAAAGTTTTCAGTGGCGCTATAAAAAACGGCGGCATAATAAAAGTGCTCAAAGTAGAAGGAAAAGCCGGTGAGCTTTCTAGAAAAGAAATCGACGACTACACCGAGGCTGCCAAATCACTCGGAGCCAAGGGGCTTGCTTGGATCAGAGTATCAGAAGGGGAATGGCAGTCACCAATAGTAAAATTCTTTAGTCATGAAGAAAAAGAAAATCTGCAAAACACACTCAACCTTAAAGACGGTGATATAGTATTCTTTGCAGCTGACACATCACATATCGTAAACATGGTGCTTTCACATTTAAGACTCAGTCTTGGAGAAAGATTCGGATTGATAGACCACAGCAAATTTGAATTCCTATGGGTTGAAGATTTTCCGCTATTTGATTTTGACCACAACGAAAAACGCTATGTGGCAATGCACCACCCATTTACATCGCCTAAGGAGGAAGACATGGAACTCCTGGACGGCGAAAAAGGCAAGATTCGCTCACGAGCTTATGATGTCGTGTTAAACGGTGTCGAAATAGGCGGTGGCAGTATAAGAATCTACCGTAAAGATATTCAGGAAAAGATATTCCAGGCAATCGGGCTCAGCATGGAAGAAGCTCAGAACAAGTTCGGATTTCTTCTCGACGCTCTTGAGTATGGAGCACCCCCACACGGCGGTATTGCTCTTGGTTTAGACAGAATTGTAATGCTTTTGACCGGCGCTCAGTCCATCAGAGATGTAATCGCGTTTCCTAAAACACAAAAAGGACAGTGTCCGCTTACCGAAGCTCCATCTGAAGTTGAAGTCGATCAGCTTATTGAGCTGGGAATTAAGTTAGATATAAAAATTGAGGACAAATAATATATAAAACACAAATGTATCTAATTGTTATGAATAATTCCCGCGTGACTAAACTTATAGTATAACTCCTCAGCCACTATCTTATTAACCAATTCACTTGCATTGTAATCATACCTATCAACCCGAAAACCAATGCCAATATGTATAATGACCAGTACTTCATCAATTTTCCTATCATTAGTATACAGAGCCGTTAGCTCAATAAGCAACCATAGTATGTACTGCATAGTACAATTTTTACACATACCAAACTCTGGACAGGAAAGTGCTCCAAATAAGCTTATTTGCAGATTTATTTAAATCTTATTTATTTTACTCAGCAATCTTTTGGAAGGTATTAGATGAATTCAATAGATTAGGCAATCTATTTTTGGCAAAATGGATTAATTTGTATATAAAAATCTACAATTTCTTATGACAAGATTAACAAGAAACATGCAGAATTGTATATATTACTTGACCTATTTTATCTAAGATACTACAAAGTTTTCTCTTTTATGGGAATTGCTACAGATCAG
>CBDUCG010000034.1:0-15905 GCA_965365595.1 uncultured bacterium | reverse complement strand
CGTGATTTCGTGACACACCTTTAGGCATTCCTGTAGTACCCGAAGTGAACATGCATCTCTCAGCATCTTTAATTGTTACGTTCACGCCGGGATTCTTGTTAGAGTATTTTTCAAAAGCTGGGAACGGCAATGTCTTAATTCCGGCGATCTGATCCGGAATCTCGGCGTCACCTGTGAGAAATATTGTCTGCAGGTTTTCCAGGCTGTCAGCAATTTCCTCTATGAATTCAACGCTCTCAGGATCAACTACAAGTACAATCATTTCAGAGTAATTGATAACATAAGCAAGCCTTTCACCTTTTTCATCCTTATTTATAGGCACTTGCACAGCGCCGGTTTTGTGACAGGCCAGAATCGACACTACGTATTCGGGGCGGTTAAGCATGTATATGCCGACTTTCTCACCCTTAGTAATGCCGAAATCATCTTTGAGACCATTTGCTATACTGTTTGCCCAGTCATTAGTTTCTTTGTATGAATAGCTTTTATCTATATTGCCATCACGATCCGCTACACTAAATAGTGTTTTATCAGGAAACATTTCCGCCCCTTTTTCAAGATAGCTTATCAGAGGCTTCCATTCATTAGTATCTTCGAACGTTCCGAATGGAAGCGAACCTTTCCCAATATATTTGGGATCACGGGGTTTAAACAATAATTTCATAGTAATTCTCCTATTTTGTCTTCTCTCTTTAGAAAGTGTAATTAATCTAACCGAGCGAATGCTCGGAGTCGATTTGTATGACTACTTCTTATTATATTTTTTAGCAAGAGTTATGAAGTTTTTGAGTAAATCTTTTCCGTGTTTGGTCAAAATGGATTCAGGATGAAATTGAACCGCTTCAATCATGTGCTCTTTGTGACGTAATCCCATAATCTCATTTTCGTCTGTCCATGCGGTGATCTCAAAGCAGTTGGGAAGAGTTTCTTTCTTTACAAGCAGAGAATGATATCTGGTTGCTTCAAACGGATCAGGAATGTTTTTGTATATCCCCTTTCCGTCGTGATATATTTGAGAGGTTTTACCGTGAAGAAGCCTGTCGGCTCGTACAATATCTCCGCCGTATGCGTAAGCAACAGATTGATGGCCGAGGCACACTCCCAAAATCGGCATACGGCCGGCAAATTCCTTTATTGCATCTACAGAAATACCGGCTTCTTTGGGAGTACAGGGTCCGGGAGAAATAACCATCATGTCGGGATCCATTTTCCCGATATCCTCAAGCTCTATTTTGTCGTTTCTGTATACTACGACCTCTTCTCCCAGTTCGGCCAGATAATGAACCAGGTTGTATGTAAAAGAATCGTAATTGTCGATCATTAATATCATATTGATTACAGTCCCGATTTAGCAACTTCAATAGCTCTTACCAGAGCTTTAACTTTATTAACCGATTCCTGATATTCTTTCTGGGGTTTGGAATCGGCAACAATACCGGCTCCGGCCTGAATGAATATTTCTTTACCTTTTATAACAAATGTTCTGATAGTTATGCAAGTGTCCATATTGCCTGAAAAGCTGAAGTAGCCAACAGCTCCTCCGTAAGCCCCCCTTCTGTTAGGCTCCATTTCCTCAATAATTTCCATCGCCCTTACTTTGGGAGCGCCTGAAAGAGTTCCTGCGGGAAATGTAGCTTTCAACACATCAAAGGCATCTTTTTTCTTGCCCAGTTTTGCAATTACATTCGATACAATGTGCATGACATGGGAATATCTCTCAATAATCATAAGCTCATCAACTTTCACGGTTCCAGTATCCGAGATTCGCCCCAGATCGTTTCTGGCAAGATCTACAAGCATTATATGCTCAGCTCTTTCCTTGGGATCAGCCAATAGCTCTTCTTCAAGCCTAAGGTCTTCATCTTCGTTTTTACCTCTCGGTCTGGTGCCCGCTATGGGGCGGCTCTCAACCTCACCGTCTTCCACTCTTACCATTACTTCAGGCGAAGAGCCGACAAGTTTTTCAGTTTTAGTGGTCAAATAAAACATATAAGGAGAAGGATTTAATACTCTGAGTGACCTGTACAGATCAAACGGGTCCACATCGAGCTTGGTTTTCCATCTCTGTGCGATAACAGCCTGAATTATATCCCCCGCTTTAATATATTCCTTGGTTTTTCTAACAGCTTTTTTATAATCTTCAGGTCTAAAGTTCGATTTCAGTTTCGGCGAGGCTGTTTTTTTGCCTGATTTAGTGTCCTCAATAGTTTGATAATGCTTAACCGGCTTTCTAAGTTTCTTAACTATAGACTCTATTTTATTTACAGCCTTGTCATAGGCCTGTTTCGCGTTTTTAGCTTCCGGAACATAGGCGTTATAAATTATCTTTATTTTATGATTCACATTGTCAAATACAAGAACCGTGTCGGTGATCATAAAAAGCGCGTCCCAGAGGCCCAGATCATCCACGCCAAGTTCAGGTAAATCCTCTACATGCCTAACTATGTCATAGCTGAAGTATCCGACGGCTCCACCATGGAACCTTGGCAGTTCCGGGGTTGTTACAGGCTTATACCTTGAGAGCAGTTTCCTCAACGCGTCGATCGGATCGCCTTTACTCTTTTTGGTTCTGCCTTTTTCAGTTATTTCAATATTACTGTTTTTGGATTTGAAAATAACACTAGGCTCTGAACCAAGGAAGCTGTATCTGCCCCATTTCTCTCCGCCCTCTACACTTTCAAGCAGAAAAGAGTACTCCCCCGATTCTACTTTTTTAAATGCGGAAACGGGAGTATCAAAATCAGCCAGTACTTCCTGCCACACTGGTATCAGGTTCCCTTTTTTAAGTTTTTTCTTAAATTCCGTAAACGAAGGGGAAATCATGGGGAGAAAGGTTAAAAGGGTTAAAATTAAAGTCAAGAAGAGGCTTTAAAAGTTGTCTCAATCCTGTATTATTTTTGCTGAATTACCCATTAGCCCTAATATAACAACGGAGGCCTTAACTAAAGTGAACATAAATGCTGGAATTTTTAGAGAATACGATATAAGAGGGGTTACGGGTGTTGATATTGATGAGGGTGTGTTTGAAGCAATAGGTAAGGCATACGGCACCTACATGAAGAAGCTGGGAGCATCTACTATCTCTATGGGTAGGGACTGCAGGGTTACTTCTCCCGAATTATCACATGCAGTCGCCAAAGGCATTAATTCAACTGGAATCGATGTCTTGGACATAGGCATGGTATCTACACCCATGCTTTATTTCTCTCTCTATAATCTGGACGTTGACGGCGGTGTAATGGTAACTGCCAGTCACAACCCCGGTGAATACAACGGTATTAAAATGTCTTCCGGGAAAAATTCCCTTTTCGGTGAGCAGATTCAGGAGATAAGAGAGATTGCCGAAAAAGGCGAATTTGAAACAGGTTCCGGAGCTACTAGGAGTGCTGATGTGAGGGCAGATTATATAAAGTTTCTCAAGGAGAATCTGGACATTAAGCCCGGGCTCAAAGTAGCTGCCGATTACGGCAACGGCATGATAGGCATTATAGGTCCTGAGGTGTTTAGGGAATTTGGCTGTGAGCTGACTGAGCTATACGAAACTCCTGACGGGACATTTCCCAATCATCACCCCGATCCCACGGTAGAAGAGAATCTTTCAGAACTCATAGACGCAGTTAAAACCAAAAATCTCGAAGTTGGACTTGGTTTTGACGGCGATGGCGACAGGATAGGAGTTATCGACGAAAATGGTCAGATTATATGGGGTGATATGCTGGTTCTTATTTTCGCACGCGATATCCTTAAAAGACAGCAAGGCGCCAAATTTATAGGCGACGTAAAATGCTCTACAAGACTTTTCAAAGGCATTGAAGAAGCCGGAGGGGAAGCTATTATGTGGAAAACAGGTCACTCACTTATAAAAAACAAGATGAAAGTTGAAAACGCTGCTATGGCTGGAGAGATGAGCGGTCACATTTTCTTTGCAGACAAATTCTTCGGCTATGACGACGCACTCTATGCCGCGCTCAGGCTGCTTGAGATAATTTCCAATACCGGCAAAAAAGTTTCCGAGCTGCTTGGAGATATACCTGAGTCTGTCTCAACTCCTGAGATCAGGCTTGACTGTCCGGAAGAAATTAAATTTGAACTGGTTGAAAAAGTAAAAAACGACCTTAGTGAGAAGCATGAAGTTATTGATACTGACGGCGTAAGGATTGAGTTTCCCGATGGCTGGGGTCTTATCAGGGCCTCTAATACACAGCCTGCGCTTGTACTCAGATTTGAAGCTGAGAATGAAGAGAAACTTCAGCAAATACGTTCAATTATTGAAGGACAGTTAAATTTGGCAATGAGAGAGTTGTCAGAGTAGTTTTCCGCTTTGTGTCAGATCTTGGATAATAGACTCTAAATTTTCGAGGCTAATCTGATGCTGCTCGGAAATTCTTTTTAGCTCGGAGTCTGCAATTTCTAACTGGGGTATTTTTGAGTCGCGCAATTCAAATTCAGGTTCAAGTCCTTCAGTCCTAACCGCAAGCTGAGCTAAATCCCAGCGGGAGTAATGACCTAGTGAATCAAAAACAGCCTTGACCGCTTTTATCTGATTGGCGTGGCAGTCTGCATATAAAATTGCATCCTTTTCAAAATTGGGATCAGCAAGATACCTGCCGGCAGGATTAACAATTGAGCTTCCGCCTTTAGCCCAGTCGTAGTTCATATGATCTCCGTCTCTAATCCCATGCCATTTTTCGGGGAAGTCGTCCGAGTCCAGATAACCGCAGCCGCTCAATACGAAAGCTCCGGCTTCAAAAGCATGCACTTTAATAAGAGCTTGTATATTACAGTTTATTCCACCCTCGCTTGTGTCTGCTGTCAAAAGTTTATCCTCGCCCCTTTTCCAGTTGCCTGGCCAGACTGCTATATGAAATTCCTCTCCCCTGTGAATCATTGCAGCTCTTACAAGAGTCATGTGATTTTCCCAGCAGATTAGTCCTCCAATACGCCCAATCTCAGTGTCGAACACTTTTATATCGCTTGAGTCCCCCTGACCCCAATAGATTCTCTCGGTATAAGTAGGCATCAGTTTCCGGTGCCTCCCCATTACCTCGCCGCTTCTGTCCAAAAATAGCAGGGTGTTGTAAACAGTCCTGCTTCCGGGTCGGTCGTCTATTTCATTGCACCCAATTACGACATAGGTTCCCGCTTCTTTTGCGGCTTCACCCAAAATATCAGTGTCTTCACCCGGAATGTGTAGTGAATTGTCCTGAAGGCCGATCATGAAATCGGTCCACTCATGAGGAGGGGTTTCGTATCCTGCGGTATAGTACGCCGGATAGCCGGGAATGTAGGATTCAGAAAAAGTTACTAGCTCGGCCCCGTTGCTGCCTGCTTCTTTAATAAGACAGCAGGCTTTTTCAATAGTTTTCTCCTTGTCCATGAACACGGGAGAAGCCTGGATAACCGCAACCTTGACCTTTTCTCTGCCGCCTAGAACCTGTCTTCCCATTTACATTCCTTAGGTGGTAATGATGCTGCTTCCGCTTGGTTGCTGTCCTTCAGTCTTTTGAGCCCTCATTTCAATTAACTGTAGAAGCCTATTCTTAAATTCCTCATCATAGGCACATATAGAAGGAACGATATATCCCATCATAGCTATTTGTAGTAAATATTCTGTATTAGCTCGTAAAAAATCATCCTCCATCTGCTCACCATATGCCTGTTTGAGATTGCTATAAATATTATGCCCAATTTCACCTGTTACTTCTGTAACACTTTTAGTTCCCTGAGTTTGTTGATTAAACTGGACCCCGAGATTAAAAGCCATGAGTATAGTATTTGAAAGAGTATCCATTCCTGCCTGTTCTTGTGATTTATCTTGTTCAGACATTTAAATACCTCCTTAATTTTAGAGTTTTAGTCTAACACATTATCTAAATTATGCCGATATATTAGGTAATTGGCTCACTGTAAGAATTATAAATCATTTGTGATAAAATTGATTTCGCGCACTAAAAGTGTGAAAGTAATATTTATGAATTACTCGGAGGATATCTAATGGGAAAAGTACAGGGAGGATACCTTGTCGCAAAAACCCTTCATGAGCTCGGAGTGAGAACAATCTTTACGCTGGCTGGCGGTCATATTAACCCTATCTATAATTTCTGCATTGATCTGGGTATCAGGCTTATCGACACACACCACGAGCAGGGGGCCGCAATGGCTGCTGACGCTTACGGTAGGGTATCGAAGACTCCTGGAATATGTCTGGTAACCGCAGGGCCCGGTTTTACAAATGCCCTGACTGGTATTGCTGGAGCACATATGTCAAACGCTCCTTTTATTCTTCTCTCGGGAAGATCCGGAGTCGAAGAGAATGATAAATTGTCACTACAGGAGATAGACCAGCAATCTATGGTTGCTCCGCTTACCAAATGGGCGCGCACTGTATATGATCCGCTTCGTATTCCTGAATACATAAGCAATGCATATAAAAGAGCTATTTCAGACAGGCCGGGCCCGGTATATCTAGGTATGTCATATGAAGTTCTTTATCCGAAATGCGATGACAAGAAATTATCTCCCTACAATACATTGATACCTTCATCAAAACCGGAACCCGGTGGTGAGGATATAGAAAAATTTGTTAAATTACTTAAAAAATCCAAGCGTCCTGTGGCAATCGCAGGTAGTGGCTCATGGTATTCAGATTCAGAGGCTGAAATTACCGCTTTGATTGAGAGACTGAATATACCTCTTTTTACATTAAACTTCGGCAGAGGCATTGTATCTGACGACCATCCCAACTGCTTTGGCCCGGCTAGCGCTTCCGCTCCAAACGGGTTTAAAAAAATTACATCCGAAGCTGACCTGATTATACTGCTGGGAATACGTTTAAGTCTTTACATAGGTTTCGGGCGTTCTTTTAATCCTGAGGCAAAAGTTGTTCAGGTTGACATAGATTCATCGGAGATAGGCAGAAACAGACCAGCCGACTTGGGAATCGTTGGCGATCTGAGCCGAGTTCTCAGTAAAATTACGGATTATACGGAAGAGAATTCAGTCACTATAAATTACAGCTCCTGGCTCAGGAAGGCAAAATCGCGAAGCGAAAAAGAGCGGGCTAAAGGAGATAAACTCAGGAATACAAATAAAAAACCGATTCACCCTGTCAGGGTTGCAAGTGCTGTTGAAGAGGTTCTGGGGGAAGAAGGAATTCTTGTCATTGATGGCGGCGACACTCAGGCATGGACTGACAGTCATTACACGGTAAAAAATCCTGGTCATTATGTAAAAGGCGGGCCGCTTGGATGCATGGGGGTAGGAGTTCCATTTGCGATAGGAACAAAAGTCGCCAGACCAGAAAAGCAGGTCGCGCTAATTACAGGCGACGGTGCTGTAGGAATGAACTTTATGGAGTTTGAAACTGCAATAAGGCACAAGATTCCGTTTGTAGCACTGGTTTGCAATGACCAAGCCTGGGGCATGACCAAGCATCAGCTTGAGATTACATACGGCAAGAAGCGTCCTAAAATCGGGGTAGACCTGAGCTTAACTCCGTTTCATGAAGTAATAAAGGCATTAGGAGGTTACGGAGAGATTGTAGACTCTCCAAAAGAGCTCAATCCTGCAATAGAACGAGCTTTCTCATCGGGGCTTCCTTCAGTGATTAACGTTGTATCCGACCCTAATGCCGTAAGCGGCGCGACTTATGCTATTACAGAGATGATGATGTCAGCCAATAAAAGATGACTCTTTTGTTTCTAACTGCTCAGCTCTTGTAATTTTGCGATTACCTCATCCGGCTCGGCGCGTTTTGTGTAGTCAGCATTTGCAAAGGCATATTTAACCGTCCCGTCTTTATCAATTACGTATGTTGCAGGAAGAGGAATTTCCCAAGAGTCGTCGCCATTAAATTTTGGTATTACCAGGCCAAATTTTGTATAAATTTCATGAAGTGACGAGTCAACTTTAAAAACCAGTCCAAACTGGTTTGCTGTTTGGTTGCCAACATCGCTAAGGACCTCAAATTTCAAATCATTCTTTTCTGCCGTGCTTAATGAATTGTCAGGAGTTTGAGGGGATATTGCAACCAGAGAAGCTCCAAGGTTCTCTATATCACCCAGATGTTTATTGTAGGCATTCAGTTCAAGATTGCAGTACGGGCACCACCCGCCCCTATAAAAGTTTAAAACCACGGGCCCTTGTTCCAATAGAGAGTGCAGATTGACTGATTCCCCTTTTACGTTTGGCAATTCGAAGTCAGGTGCTTTTTCTCCGACTTTAAGTGAGTTTTGGGCGATTCCCGTGTCAGCCAGCCTTCTCGTAGCATCTAGCATTAGATTAACTACCTCAGGCGGGGCTTTCTTTGTAAAACCGTTATATAATTCGTCTAACTCTACTTGTAAACTCATATCAAAAACCTCCTATGATTGAATGTTTGTTATTTCCAATAATTTTTGTTTACATCATTTATATTTATTGTTTTCCGACCGTTCGGTTTGTTCTTTCGCTAAAAAATATATCACCCGTTATTTAAAGTTATTTTATTTTGATCGCTGTCAATTATCAGGTTAGAAACGGCGCGGCTCAGGTTTTTCATGAATCCGGGATCATCATTAGTTTTCCCTAAAAGAGCCAGTCCCTGAAGAAAAGCCAATATGGACTGAGCAGATTTTCTGGTGTCTGTATTTTCGGGCAATTCCTTATTTGCTACAGCATCGTTGAGAACATACTCAAAAAATGAAATCCAGTCCTCGAATATTTCTTCCAGTTTCATTCTGATTGATTCGTTTTGGGTGCTGAGCTCTATAGCCAGATTACCCAGTCTGCATCCGCACATCCGACCCTGGGTTTCCTTTTGGGTGACATAATGATCGTAAACAGTTTCTATTAGCAGATTAAACTTTTCTAAAGTCGGAATGTCAGAATCGAAGACCGGCTTAAGTATGGTGTTTTTATATGAATCCCATATAGAGTCTATGGCGGCCAGAGTGAGCTCTTCCTTGGATTTAAAGTGATAATAAAAGCCCCCTTTTGTCACGCCGCTTAGCTCGCATAGTTCCTGTACGCCAACCGAGGCATAGCTTCGGGCGCTTATCTGTGAAACCGCGCTCTCTATTAAAACCTCTTTGATGTTAGTGTTTGTTTCCATAAACTATCTCTGCAAACCGACCAGTCGGTATTATTCTATAAAATATATCCCGTATGTCAAATATTATTTATGGGATGTTATTCGCTTGTTTTAAGAACTGCGAGAAAGGCCTCTTGGGGAATTTCGATATTTCCCACCTGTTTCAGGCGTTTTTTACCTTCTTTCTGCTTTTCGAGGAGTTTTCTCTTTCTGGTTATGTCCCCTCCGTAGCATTTGGCGGTTACGTCTTTTCTGACCGGTTTTACAGATTCTCTGGCAATAATTCGGCTTCCTATAGAGGCTTGGATAATGACTTCATAAAGCTGTCTCGGTATAAGGGACCTGAGCTTCTGGATCAGGTCTCTTCCGCGTTCGTAGGACTTGTCTTTGTGAACGATTATGGAAAGCGCGTCGACCGGCTCTCCATTTACAAGCACATCGAGCCTTATAAGGTCGGAACCCATATAGCCTATAGGTTCATAGTCCATAGACGCATATCCGCGCGACACTGATTTCAGCCTGTCGTAAAAATCATAGACAATCTCAGATAATGGAATTTCATAAACAACGATTACCCTGTCCTGGGTAACGTACTTTATGTCCCTCTGTGTACCGCGTTTCTTTATACAGAGGTCAAATATTGCACCTAAATAAGTGTTAGGCGTATGAACCGATACCAATACGTACGGTTCTTCAATAAGCTCCATTTTATCGGGTGAGGGCAGTTCGCTCGGATTATCCACATAAGAAACTTCGCCGTTCTTATCTGTCGTCTTGTAAATAACCGTTGGGGCGGTTGAAATCAGCTCAAGCTCAAACTCTCTTTCGAGCCTCTCCTTTACAATTTCCATATGAAGAAGCCCCAAAAATCCACAGCGGAATCCAAACCCGAGAGCTACCGATGTTTCAGGCTCATATACAAGCGATGAGTCATTCAAAGCAAGTTTTTCGAGCGCTTCTTTCAGCTTGTCATAGTCCACAGAATCTATTGGGTATAAACCGCTGAAAACCATAGGCTTCATTTCTCTGAATCCCGGAAGCGGTTTATCAGTCGGCTTTTCTACAGTTGTTATAGTGTCCCCTACTTTCGCTTCATTTATTTCTTTAATAGAGGCTGTTACAAAACCCACTTCCCCGGTTTTCAGCTCATTTACCTCCATTGCTCTTGGGGAGAAAATGCCCAGCGTTCTAACTTCATTTGTTTTTCCGGTAGCCATAAATTTAATACGCTCACCGGTCTTTATTTTTCCCTCAAACACCCTTACCAGCATTACAACTCCCTGATAGGAATCAAACCAGCTGTCAAAAATAAGAGCTTTCAAGGGTTCATCGGATTTATCGGGAGGAGGTGGCACATAGCTTACAATAGCTTCAAGAATATCTTTTGTTCCTATTCCTTCTTTAGCGCTTGCCAGTATGGCATCTTGCGCGCTTATTCCGATTACATCCTCTATGTCACCTTTTACCCTTTCAGGATCGGCTGCAGGAAGGTCTATCTTGTTTATCACGGGAACAAGCTCAAGCCCTGAATCAGAGGCCATATATGCGTTGGCAACCGTCTGTGCTTCAACACCCTGGGAAGCGTCAACAATGAGAATCGCCCCTTCGCATGCCATAAGACTCCTTGAAACCTCATAACTGAAGTCTACGTGGCCCGGGGTATCTATCAGATTAAATTCGTACGTAATCCCATCATCAGCTTTGTATAGTAATCGTACAGCCTGCGCTTTAATGGTGATGCCCCTTTCTTTCTCAATCTCCATCTGATCGAGAAACTGATCCGCCATCTCACGCTTGCTCAGAGTCCCGGTAAACTCAAGTATTCTGTCGGCGAGTGTAGATTTCCCATGGTCCACATGGGCAATAATAGAAAAATTTCGTATGTATTTGGGTTCCATATAGCTGATTTAGGTACTCGGTCCCGTTTATCAAAAGTTTAGGTATTATAAAGTAAAAGGTGCCATATTCAAATGAGGTTCCTTTGCTACCACGAACCGCCTCCACCACCACCACCTCCGCCTCCGCTAAAGCCTCCGCCTCCGCTGAATCCGCTTCCTCCTGATCTTCTTGGAGTAGAGGAAAGAGAACGGTTCATCACTCCGAGGCTTCTCCCTATGTCATTCACAAAAATATTCGGGGAGAATACGTTTCCATAGTTTGACGAATGGTACCAGTTCGGAGGTTCTTTATACATATCCTTAAACGCGCCCGCCCATTTGTCTTCAAGCCCGAACACAAGAGCATAAGGAAGTACCCTGTCGAATAGAGTCGGATCGTCTTTTGCTAGTTTTTCTATACGGTCCTTTTCAGCCCGGTCTATGAATTCACGGAATCCAAGCAGCTCTTCATTTTTGAGAGAACCCTTTTTAGTCTTCCTCGGCATATATCTTGAGAATATTAAAATTATTACGCCGGATAACAAGATACACAGCCCCAGAGGATATAAGGCCGTCAGAAAAAATCCCAAAATTATGCTGCCGATCCCTATCCATTTATAAATGCTTCTCACGTTTTCAGGGTTGGTTAGGAAATATTGTTTGCTTACAAGTTCTTTGTATAAAGCCTTCTTAATTCCCGGAAGCCGGGTGTAGAACTTATTTCTGAGCTGTGAAACTTTCCGTGATTTTTTTCCTGAAAATAAACCTGACAATACACTCCTCTCATATGATTTAAGCTCCTCATCTGATTTGTCGGTCCGTATAAGTTTATAATCGGTATTTGTGAAGAAATAGAAAGTTGTGGTTTTCTGCTCTTCAATGGTTAAAAATCCCCTTACGGCCAGATCAATTACAGTTGAAGTTATGTCCAGCATATTTGCCCGCTCATCAATTAAAGTTCCAGCCTCTGCTGGTGATAAATCATCAGGCGGTTCATATTTGACTGCAATCACACCCGCTGTTTCAGGGTCTTTTCCCCTGGTTTTCCAAAAGTAGAACATTCCGAATAAAACAATAAGCGGCAGCGCAAATGCCCAGTTGTCGGACAAAAACCATAGAAATTTAGAAAGTGACGAGGGCTCTTCGATAATACCCTTTGGAATGCCAACCACAATGGTCAATCCCTCTCCGCCGTTAAGTGATCCGTTTGTAGTGAATTTTACACCTTTGGCGCCGGTTTTAAAATCGCAATTTCGCTCAGTTGATCCATAGGGTCCAGTATAACAGGCTGCCATTATCTCACCTGCAATCTCCTCTTCAAAGTAAACATTGGCTCCTGAGCTAAGTATAGGAACTCTCCACTCTTCACCTATTACGTTCCAGTAAAGCTCGTCATAGTCTTCAAAAAACCCGATCCCTCCCTCGACTGCGTACTTGATCCTGTAATTATGAGTGCCGGTGATTTTTCTGTCCGGATCCCCGATTCTTATATTCGCCCAACCGCCAGATTTACTCACTTCGTACATATATGGCTCGCCTCTGAAATTGGTTACATCTTCCACATCCAGCCGCACGCTGAATTTTGTCAGTCCCGAGCTGTATCTGTAAGGTATATCTCTGTATATGCCGTGTCTGAGCGCACTGCCGAAATCATATTCGATATTTTCCTCGACCACTATCGTCCCGTCATTATGAATGTGTATGTCGGATATAAAACTTCTAATCTCTTCTGAGCGAGAAGGGAGTGAGATAAATAAGATAGATACAAATAGTGCCAGAAGTGTTGTGATCCGAGAGTGTTGCATGTGTATTGAGTTTAGTTGAAGCTAACCTGAGGAGTATGTCTCTCTTCTTCGGAATCAAGCTCAAAATACTCTTTCTTCTCGAAGTGAAACATGTTAGCAATAAAATTGCTCGGAACAGTTTCTATTTTGGTGTTGAGATCTCTCACAACAGCATTGTAATAGCGTCGCGCGAGCTGAATCTGCTCTTCTATTTTTGAAAGCTCGTCCTGAAGGTCAAGGAAGTTTTGGTTTGCTTTCAAATCAGGATACGCCTCGGCAAGCGCAAAAAGGCTTTTTAACGTGGATTGCAAGAAGTTTTCAGCCTGAGCTTTGTCTTCGGGTGAAGAGGCATTCATTGCCTGGTTTCTGGCCTGAACGACTTGTTCGAATGTCTCTTTTTCATGATTGGCATAACCTTTTACAGTTTCAACGAGGTTTGGGATCAGGTCGTGCCTTCTCTTTAACTGTACATCAACATCCGACCATGCTTGCTCTGAAGTGTTTCTCAGCTTTATTAAGCCGTTATACATTCCGACTGCTACAAATGCTATGACTACAATAATTGCTAAAATGACTAACGTCATATCGGTCTCCTTTAGATCATGTTCTGGACAATGTACAACTTAATTAATAATCCATAAAGATCTATAAATCAACAATATTATTGGAGCATTAAAATTATAAAGCTCTGGTAATTTTATGAAAGTGGATTGAACACAAGACCTGAAAGAATCTTGGGGTAAAAGTATGTAGTTTTCTGAGGCATTCTGTCTCCGGTCAATACGACATCAAAAATATCGCTCGCCCTTAGCTCAGGAAGTATGAATGCGAGCTCATATTCTCCATTCTGAACCAGGTCCACAGCTTCATCCAAAAATTTGGTATATAGAATGCCTGCGCTGTCTTCATCAATAATTTTATTAAAGACATTATTGTGAAGAAGCGTCACAGCCATTTTGTTTGGAGCGTCAATATCCTTATTTTTCAGAGAAATCCTGTATACGTGCTCAGGATCTTTTGTAAGTATTGCAAATTCTTCGTGACCAATATTTGAAAGACCTTCGGTGAAAGACATTTTTGCCACATTAAACTCTTCGCTGAGCTTGTTGAGAAGTGTTTCGAGGTCCATATCACCCAGGTTCTTTACCGCTCTGTGCGTCGGATTAATTATTAGCCCCTCATCTTCGGCGTTCGAAAGAAACATCATTACATATTCATAGGGTTTATCCTCAGATACTCCTTCATTTGCTTCTCTTTGTATGTTTCTGTACTCAATTGCTGTTTCATAACGATGATGTCCGTCAGCTATGAGTAAACTCTTGTCTTTAAGATGGTCTGTTACAATTTGAATAGTTTCCGGGTCTGATATCCTCCATAGCCTGTTCCTTACGCCGTCTTCGTTTGTTACATCAAATATGGGATCTCCGGTTAGCTTCTCATCCAGCAGTTTCTCTATAACTATTTCCGGATCGGAATATACGGAAAATACAGGGCTCATGTTGGCTTTGCACGCAGTGTTCAGCTTCAGTCTGTCTCTTTTGTGTTTTGGAAATGTCCTTTCGTGAGGCAGTATCTTTTTTGTACTAAAATCTTCGATCTTAACAGCTGCAAGGAATCCTTTTCTTGTTAACTTTTTGCCCTTTTCTTCAAATTCCTGATAGTAGGGATAAATACTTGGCGCATCATCATTGGTAAGTATGTCACTTTCAATCCAGCTTCTGAATGTGCTTGCGGCTTCTTCGTACTTGGAGTCGTCATCGCCCTTTGAGAGTATAAGCTTTATTACGTTATGAGGGTCCTTGTTGTATAGCTCGTCCTGCTCTTTTGAGTTGATTACATCATAGGGGGGGGCAAGCACGTTGCCAAAATCACTTATTTTCTCTGGATTATATCTTATACCTCTGAAACCTTTAACTGTTGCCATCAATAAACTCCTTCAGAATGTCTGTTTTAATGTCTCCTTCCCGCACAATTTGGGGAGGATCAAGAGTCAAATCAATGATTGTCGAGCCTCTTGATGCGGGAATGTTACCAGAGTCGATTATAAGGTCAACTTTACCGTCAAATGTCTCAAATAACTCCCTGTGATCCAATAAATTTTGACTGCCGCTCAGGTTTGCGCTGGTTGAAGTTAGCGGCTCATCTATTATATCAAATAGATTTTGCAAAAATGGATCGGAGGAAATTCTAATAGCGATTTTTCCTGTTCCAGAGGTTATCAACTCGGGCAGTGTTGAGGTTTGCTTAAGAATTAAAGTAAGACGGCCCGGCCAGAAGTGTTCAGATAATGGATCAACCAGCCTATTGTCCTCGGCTATTTGAAGAAGCATGTCCTTATCCTTAACAAGAAGTGGTATTGGTTTTCCGTAAGGCCTTCCCTTTATGTTGAAAATTCTCTCAACAGCTTCCCCGATTGACGCCAGTGCGCCTAAACCATATAGGGTTTCGGTTGGGTATACAATTACACCGCCTTCATTTAGTACCCGGGCCGCTTTGGCGGCGGACTCGGGATGTTCAGCTGAGATTACTTCTGTCTTGACCATGGTTCTGTCTTTAGTAACTGTCTATTATCTCTCAATATTATACAGTGTGTTCAATAATAACCGTTTTAACTTAAGGCATCGAGAGCTTTCTTGACAAAGTTTCCCATAGCGTTATCTTAATCACTCTAATATTGGGTTGAAACTCCGGAAGGGTTGGACTCCTGCCAGATACAAATTCAGTCAATATAATATTTAATCTTGACACGAATATAATCGTGCTTAATTTAAAATGAATTAATAACACTAAGGAGGAAGTACGTAATGAAAGTAAGACCACTACACGACAAGGTACTGGTAAAAGTACAAGAAGCTGAAGAAAAAACCAAAGGCGGAATTATTATCCCCGAGACCGCCGCTGAAAAACCACAAGAAGGAAAAGTAATTGCAGTAGGCACGGGAATCATACTTCCTGACGGTAATATCAAACCACTTGATGTGAAGAAAGGTGATAAGATCCTTTTTGGCAACTACGGAGTACAACCGATCACTGTTGAAGGCGAAGAGTATCTTATAGTCAGTGAAGATGCGATCTTGGCTGTTGTTAGCTAATCGCGATATCCAAATATAGAAATTATCCAGGAGGCAGTAGAGAAAAATGGCAAAGGAAATAAAATTTGACAGAGCCGCGCAG
>CBDUCG010000033.1:0-16195 GCA_965365595.1 uncultured bacterium | reverse complement strand
GAAATTGGAGAGTTTGGGATTTTACCTGGTCATGTGCCATTCATTACCACACTCCACTCCGGTGAGTTAACATACAAAATAGGGAATTCTGAAACCAAGTTGGTTGTAGAGGGCGGATTCGCTGACGTTAGAGACGATACGGTTAATATTCTCACAGACGGCGTTAAGAAAAGTTAACAAACCAAAGTAAAAACTTTATTTCAATTTTGTCCCTCTTCAATTACAAGAAAATTCCACCAGTTATAGTTATATTAAATATATATAAATATAAGGAGATAGCTCATGGCTGTTACAAAGGAAAGTTCTGAATCTCTTGTTCTCCGGAGTGATAAGGACGGAATTTCATATCTTATAATAAATAGGCCTAAGTCCTACAACGCTCTCTCAATTGATTGTATGAATGCGCTGACAGAAGAGATTGCCCGTATTAGTGACGACTCTTCAATAAAAGTAGTAATATTGTCAGGGTCTGGAAAAGGCTTTTGTGCGGGACATGATATGAAGGAAATGCGTGCGAACCCTGAACGCAAGTTTTATGATCTTACTTTTGATACTTGCGTCGAGATGATGCTGGCCATAATTAAATGTCCAAAACCTGTTATTGCTAAAGTTCACGGTGTAGCAACAGCTGCGGGGTGCCAGCTTGTATCTACATGCGACTTGGCATTAGCGGATGAAAACACAAAATTTGCAACTCCTGGGGTTAATATAGGTTTATTTTGTTCAACTCCTATGGTCGCTGTGACTCGAAATGTTTCAAGAAAACATGCGATGGAAATGCTGCTCACAGGTGATTTTATCTCAGCGCAAAGAGCATATGAAATAGGTCTAGTAAATAAAGTCGTCCCTGAATCTGAACTGGACAGTGCGGCTTTGGAATTTGCCGGAAAGATAGCGTCCAAATCACCATTGACTCTTAAAATCGGAAAAGAAGCTTTTTATAAACAGCTTGATAAGAATTTGCCTAGCGCATATGACTACTGCAGCCGCGTTATGGTGGAGAATATGATGGCCCGTGACGCCGAGGAAGGTATAGATGCCTTTCTGGAGAAAAGAGAGCCTGTGTGGAAGGGAGAGTAAAAAGTACTACTATCCTTTAAGCTACAATCAGAATTTATATAGTGACTCTTAATATGCTCTTAACAATTCTTAACTATATTTTACTCCTATCAATTGAGGGTATCTATTATAGAATTATAAGTAATCCATGTTGGTTATATCAATTACATAGGGGACAAACCTGAGTAAAAGTTTAAATATAAGCTTAGTAATGATGGGTCAGGTATTTTCAACTACTTTTTGTTCATTTGCAGATATTAGGTCAGATTATGTATTGGGCAAATAGGCTAATGTAATAATCAAGCTTGCGAAGGCTAGATTGTTTGTCGGCATGTCAAAGATAGAAGCTTATGAAACAGAGGGCGTTCCTTACAGAGTTAAAAGATTAAAGGGAGAAGATGATAAGGAAATGTGGATTTACCGTTGCTTAAATAGTGATGGGTTTAACGAGGATTGTTTATATTTATATTTTAATGGCGATGAACTTGATAAAATTGAGAGATCCTAACAAGTTGCTAAAATTACATTTACTCACCATTCCAAATTTTTTCATCACTATGCTGATAGTGTCAGCACTATTTAATAACGCTTATGCTCAGAACGAAAATTTATCTATCAAATCTCTGTTGGGTACAAATCAAATACTCATTATAGGGGAGTCGTACGGCCAGATTGAATCCACAGATTATTTCTCGGGAATCGTTACTGATTATGTTAGTGAGGGAGGCTGCCTAAAAGTCGGGCTTGAAATCCCATCAGACCAGCAGGATTTACTGGATAGTGCTATGAGGGGAGGGATTTCAATGTCTGATGTTGAGATAGATACTGTAATAGATCACGACGGTTACAGGGAAATGCTAATTGATTTCAGCGAACAAATTATTTTGGGAAAATGTTTGTCGGTATATGCCGTCAATCCCCCGCGCTCTGTTGCCATGGCCAAAGACGCGTGGATGGAGCAGCAAGTTATGAAAATGTCAGATGGCAAACCGATAGTTTTACTGGTCGGGAACAAACACGCTGTGAAAGACTTCAATACGCCAGAAGATTCAACGAATAAACTGTTGGCTCAACGTTTAAGGGCCAGAAGTTTAGGGGTTTCATCAGTACTTCAGCATTGGAAAACCGGATACTGCGCAACTAAGAATGTGAAATTTTACGATACTACAACCGATAAGGAATCAGTTATGTATGTAAAGCAGGCCATAGGCGAAATAAGCGCGGAAATGCCGGAGAAAGTATCAATGGTTAGTGACGGCGTGATGGTATGGAGCTGTGAGAAAATTAAGGTAGTTGAAATTCATACCGGAAATAATAGTGTGACAGACAGAAAATTAATAGTGGAAATTGGTAAGTATGAGGTTTTAGAGAGGGACCAGGAAGTTCTTAAGAAAATCAAATGGGGCATAAAGCATGAATATCCCATTGTAGGCATGAATAAAGCCGAAGCACTAGAAGCCATGGGTGAGCCTTTTAAGGTAGAAAGCGCCAGTGAATACGAGAAGTGGATTTATAAATGCTTGGATGAGGATGGATTTGATTATGAGTGCTATATATTGAAGTTTAATGACGGGTCATTGGTTAAATTTGACGATTTAGAATAACTTCATTTATTAATGCTAGCTCTCCCATTATTTATCTTTTGCAATAATACACTTACAAATAAAAAACCGGGCAGCCAAGTTGATGTTGACTATCCCGGTTTTCATAATTTTTAATTGATTTATATCTGATTTTTAATAATCAGACTTAACTGCCATTTGTAGCAGGTTCTTCCTGAACTTCAGGATTTACTGCTTTTTCTACTACCTCAGGATCAGCTTCTATATTCACATCCTCTGTAGCTTTAGCCTTGGTGTCGGCTTGATCTAGTCTGGATCTTTCTTTAATTCTGCTGGCTTTCTTGGAAAGGCCTCTGAGGTAATAAAGCTTTGCTCTTCTGACTTTTCCCTTTCTTTTGACATCAATCTTGTCAATCAATGGGGAATGAAGCGGGAAGATTCTCTCAACCCCGACACCATAAGATACTTTTCTTACGATAAACGTTTCGCTCGCGCCTCCGCCTTTTTTGGCAATAACAACACCCTCAAATATCTGAATTCTTTCCCTTTCACCTTCTTTAATTTTATAGTGTACAGCAACCGTATCACCGGATCTGAAATCGGGAAGATCATTCCTAATCACACTTGCTTCTATTTCGTTAATAACATTCATCATAAATCTCCTGTCATATTTTACATGAAAGCAGCCTGTCTAAAATTATAGCCGCTGCGCTGCGCACGGATAAATGGTTGTAGTTTGTATAACCGCTCACGGGTTTCAATCTGAAATCCGCACTATCCATAATCTCGTTCGCTAACCCCCAGCCAGTTCCCAATAATAATAAGTAAGGCTCTTCTTTCTCTGAAAAAATTAATTCTCGCAAATCTTCAAACCCTATCATGTTATCAGCCGATCTGGCGTCAGTAACAATCGTAACGGGTTTATTTCCTTCAATATTTTCTATCTCACGGGTTACATCTTCCAGCGTATCTCTCAGTGCTACAAGATTAAGGGCCTCCGATCTTGACTTATTAAACGTTGAACCCTCACCCTCTATCCAATGATCGAGTACACGGTTCACCAATTTTTGCTGCTCAGGATTAGGCTGAACGAGGTAGAATTTTTTAATTCCGTAAGTTACAGCCGACCTTGCAATATCGTGTACATCCAAATTGGTAAAAGCGGTATTAATAATTTTAAACTGATTATTGTATACGGGATAATGGATTAATGCAATATATAATTTAAAAGTAGGTGGATTAGATTCTTTCTGAACTTGTATGAGTTTAATGTCATCGTTATCTAATCTGGCTCTGTCCAGCATATCAGGTCTTTTTTGAAAAGTTCTTTTTATGCTTTCTTCTCTTCTCCATCTCTCTATTTTTCCATGATTTCCAGATAATAGCACAGAAGGAACTTTGTACTTTTCAAACTCCTCTGGCCGCGTGTATTGCGGGTACTCCAGTAAACTCTGGTTAAAAGTATCATTCTCAGGTGACTGTTCATTGCCCAAAACTCCGGGAATAAAACGGGATACGCTTTCAACAATTACTGAAGCCGCATTTTCTCCGCCTGAAAGCACATAATCTCCAATTGATATCTCTTTATCTACATATAAATCCCTTATCCTCTCATCCACACCTTCATATCGTCCGCAGATAATAACAATCTGCTCATATTCCGCCATTTCTCTGGCCATTTTGTCGGTAAATTTTTCGCCATCGGGAGTTGTTAAAACGACAAGTGATTTCTCTTTTTTATCGCCCAGGCTTTTTAGAGCTGATGCCACAGGCTCTATTTTCATTAGCATTCCACCACCACCACCGTAAGGAGTGTCGTCAACAGTCTTATGTTTGTCATCGCTATACTCCCTGATATCATGGGTATTTATTTCCAGCAACCCTTTTTCCTGTGCTTTTTTCAAGATTCCAAAGGAAAAAATAGAATCGAAAAATTCGGGGAATATAGTTAGAATGTCGTATCTCATATTTATATAGTTGAACTGTTATTAAATCTTTTATTTACTAGGAATTATTCTATGAGCCCTTCGATAGGTTTAATAATTATCCTGGACCGGTCTAAGTCCACTTTTTGAACAATAGGCTCAGTAAGTGGTATCAGATGCTCCTTATGCTCATTTTTTACTACAAGCAAGCTTTGAAGTGAACGGTCTATGAGGCTGTCCACAATGCCCACGTATTCTTGACTATCTGTATAAACTTTTAATCCGATAAGATCAAACCAATAATACTCGTTGTCTTCCAGGTTGTTGAGATCTTCGACATCTACATGAACAATCCTTCCTACAAGCTGTTGCGCTTCTTCTATCGAATCAACATCCTTAATTTTGAGAACTGCGGCGTTTTTCTGTATACGGCTTTTGGAAATTATTAATTCAACCGGGGGGCTTTTCGGAGTTTTGATTAAAAAAATCCGTTTCAGAGTAGAAATGTTATCAAGCTGGCGGCTAAAAGGAACAAGTCTTACTTCGCCTGCTAGTCCGTGTACCTTGGAGATCTTTCCAAATGAAATTAGTCCCATAATTCTAAAATGCGGGGACGATACCTATTCCAAAATTTCGAGCACCGCTCTCTTTCTCATTTTCGCGGCGGCGGCGCCCAATATGGTTCTAATTGCCTTGGCGGTTTTCCCCTGCTTGCCTATGATTTTGCCCAAGTCTTCTTGGGCAACTTTCAATTCAAGCACCGCTGTCTGCTCTCCAGCAACCTCGCGTACTTCAACTTTCTCAGGACTATCTACCAGGGACTGCGCAATGAAAGTTACAAGCTCATTTAGTTTATCCATAACTGTTACCTCCCATGTATAGTCTCAATATCCAAGCACTTTCTTATCGTTACTGTTCTGGTACTAGTTTAATGTGGACATCAGTTTTCCGACCCTTTCGGATGTTTGTGCGCCTTTATCGATCCAGTCCTGAACTCTGTCTGTCTTAACCTCTAGTACATAAGGCTTCTGTCTTGGGTCGTAATAACCTAATATCTCAAGAAACTTTCCGTCTCTCGGTGAACGAGAATCAGCTGCAACAATCCTGTAAAAAGGTCTCTTCTTTGATCCAGCTCTCATAAGTCTTATCTTAACCAAACTCTTAATACCTCCTAATATATATAAGTATAATAAACTATATTACCTGAGTTTCATCATTCTTTTTGCTAATTTACCCATTTTACCCATATTACCCATCATTTTTCGCATTTGCATATAGTTTTTAATCATCCGGTTGATATCTTCAACTTTGGTTCCGCTTCCCTTGGCAATCCTTTTACGTCTTGAACCGTTAATGATTGTATGATTGTGTCTCTCTTTAGGTGTCATTGAATCGATTATAGCTATTGTTTTCTTGATTTCTTTCTCTGCGGTTTCAAGCGCTTTAGGGTCTTTTGAAACATCCTTCATTCCAGGAATCATCTGAGTCATACTTTCCAGAGACCCCATTTTGTTCATTGTAAGCATTGCTTCTTTAAAGTCAGCCAGGGAAAATTGCTTCTTGAGGAGCTTTTTTGCCATATCTTCGGCTTTCTTGTCTTCAAATGCCGTTTGCGCCTTTTCGATAAAGCTTAGTACGTCACCCATTCCCAGTATTCTGGATGCTATCCTGTCGGGGTGGAATACTTCTATTGCATCAAGTTTTTCACCTGTACCGAAGAATTTAATGGGCTTTCCTGTAACAGCTTTTATTGATAATGCGGCACCGCCTCTGGCGTCACCGTCCATTTTTGTTAGTACAACTCCGTCTATATCTATGGCTTCATTAAAACTTGATGAAACATTTACCGCATCCTGTCCTGTCATTGCGTCAGCCACAAGCAAGACCTGATGAGGATCAACCGCCGTCTTAATGTTCTTGAGCTCATTCATGAGCTCTTCATCAATATGCAGTCTTCCCGCGGTATCGATAATAACCGTGTCATAGCCGCTACTTCGGGCAGTTTCAAAACCATTTTTACAAATATCAACAGGGTCGGAACCGGGAGCTGTATCGTAAACTCCTACATCTATCTGACCCGCCAGAACTTTTAACTGGTCTATAGCGGCGGGCCTGTAAACGTCTGCCGGAACGAGATAGGGATTCCTATTAAGTGTTTCTTTTAAGTATCTGGCTATTTTTGAAGCTGAAGTTGTTTTACCTGAACCCTGCAGCCCGACAAGCATTATTCCCACGGGCGGGGTCGCTTTTAAATCCAATTCAGAGCTCTCATCTCCTAATACACCAATAAGCTCTTCGTGTACGATTTTAACAAATTGCTGTCCGGGTGAAAGACTCTGGGCTACTTCCTGACCTAAAGCCCGTTCTTTGACGGAATTTATAAATTCTCTTACAACTTTAAAGTTAACATCAGCCTCAAGAAGGCTGAGCCTTACTTCACGCAAAGCCTCTTCAATATTACTTTCACTAAGCTTTCCGTAACCTCTTACTCTCTTTAAAGTTGAGTTGAGTTTTTCTGAAATTCCTTCAAACATTGCTCTTTAAATACACTTTTCCTATTAAAATATAAACGTTAATGATTATCATAACTTATAATTGTTGTCAAATATATAAGAGAGACTTATAAGGCTTATTTGCTGAATAATTTAACGACGTTGTGAAAATGATATCTGACTGCCTGGGTTTTGCCGAAATTGCATAATCATTGAGCTGGGGAACGTCAGAGGATTTAATGGTATTTAGTTCTCTATTCTTTCCAAACGATAGATCTTCCCATCAAAAGAAGCTAAATAAATTTCTCCCTGTTCATCTGTGCCAAATGCTACGATTGAAAAAGGATTGAATTGAATCAGTCGCGTGTTATCTACAAAATTTACTCCATCAAATTCTAGCGCCCAGACTCTTCCTACAAAGAAGTCTGCATAGATGTATAGACCAAAGAGGCTTGGTAACTCATTGCCATAATAGACTATACCTCCTATCACCGTTCCCCCTTGAGCCCTGCCGTATCCAAGTAGTGGCGGCTCAAGTCCGGTTGGGTCACATCCTTCGGGTGGATCAAAACATAGATCCCCTTCCATGATTGGCCATCCATAATTTAAACCGTTTTGTATAATATTTATCTCCTCTCTTGAAGACTGTCCAACGTCTCCGCACCAAAGCTCCCCTGTGACAGAGTCAAAGCTAATTCGCCACGGGTTTCGGAGACCGTAGGCATATATTTCCTCTTTGAATCCCGACATATTTCCGAAAAATGGATTATCTTGAGGGATGCCATAGAAGTTCTCGCCCTCAGGGTTATCAACGTCAATTCTCAAGATCGATCCAATTAAATTGGTCAGGTCCTGGCTCCTTCCACCTGTCTCGGATCCGGGTCCTCCGTCTCCTAAAGATATGTAAAGGTAGCCGTCATTTGGGCCAAAAACTAACTGACCTCCATTATGGATAGTGGACGGTTGATTTAATTCAATCAATATAACTTCACTTTCCGGATCAGCCTGATTAGGATTTTGAGCGCTCACAGAAAATTGAGAAATAATGGTTCTTAGGGGATTACCTGTCGTATAATTCACATAAAAAAGACCGTTATTCTCATAGTTGGTATGAAAAGCGAGTCCCAGCATTCCAAGCTCGCCTCCATTGAATACTACTTCATTCTGCAGGTCTAGAAATACTTCAGAAGTCGCGTCAACCCCGTTTATCTGAAATTGGGAAGAGTTGCCGGTATTTGTGATATTTACTACATGTATTACTCCCGCTTGTTCAACAATGAATAATCTGTTTGTCCCGTCACCAGGGTTCTGGATATCAAGCGGGTTCTTAAAAGATAATTCAGGGAAAGCATTAAACAGATTGAACTGATCTTTCAATTCTGGTTCAGGAGATATTTGCCTATTGCCTGATTCACCACCAGAATTACAGGACATGTTGAGGATTAAAACTAAGACTGATACTACCATCAAAAAATTATATTTCTTCATCACAATCAATTATCACTTATTACAATCGTTAATTAACCCTATACATTATCTTAATGTTTCTCCTGGTTTAAGCTCAATGATTTCTATATCCTGAATATCCTGGGTTAGATATCTCAAATCTGCCGGTGTTCCGGTTAATAACGGGAACGTCCCGTAATGCATTGGAATTACATACTTTGGAGTTAGAAAACGGCAGGCATGTGCCGCTTCAACGGGTGACATGGTAAATAAATCGCCGATCGGAATCATAACCAGCTCAGGGTTATATATTTCCGCTATCAACTTCATATCACTGAATACAGCAGTGTCACCTGCATGGTAAATCTTAAACCCGTTCTCAAACTCAACCACATATCCAACTGCTTCCCCGCCATATGTGATGGTCCCGTCATCTTCCTGAATACCACAGCTGTGGTCGGCATGCACCATGGTAAATTTTATTCCATCTACTTTCTGGGTGCCGCCTTTATTCATAGGGAGTATGTTTTTGACTCCCTTTTGGTTTAACCATACGCAGGTTTCAAATATTCCTACCACTTTGGGTTGAAACTCATTTCCAATCTGTACAGCGTCGCCTATATGATCAAAATGGGCATGGGTAATTGCCATTAAATCAACCGTGTCTATTTTTTTTAATTCTTCGGGACACATAGGATTTCCGCCAACCCACGGATCCAAAATTAATGTTTTTCCTCCCGGAGATTTTATCTTAAATGTGGAATGACCCATGTACGTCAATTCGATATCTTTTCCTAGTTCAGTCATTTTTACCTCCTGATATATTTTACAGTAAAAATAATAATGTTTCTTATTTTGGGAGAATTATAATAAATATGATAAACCTTAAAAATAGCAAAATTTGAAAAGGGAAAATGCTGATGATAGATTAAGTGGCACTAAATTATTTGTATGAGTTTATAATCAGAATAAAAGGATAAGGAATAAATGCTCGATTCAAAATTTATGGAAGAGAATATGCTCGAAGTTAAGCGAAGGATTGAATCACGGGGTGCTGCTGTGGATTTTGATCAGTTCATGGCTCTGGACCGGGGAAGGAAAGAGATTATTAAAAAGGTTGAAGAGCTTGAGCGTGAGCGGAATGTAGGGTCAAAGAAAATGGGCGAGCTAATGAGGGAAGGCAAAAAGGATGAAGCGGGGGCACTTCAGGAAGAGATGAAGAAAATCTCGTCACAGATTAAAGACCTTGGAGAGCTTAGATCCAAAGCTGAGGAAGAGTTTAGGAATTACATGTTAACAATTCCAAATATTCCAAATGATTTGGTTCCGGTTGGAAAAAACGAAGAAGATAACCTCGAGATTAGAAAATGGGGGGAACCGAGGGATTTTGATTTTGAGCCTAAAGATCACATAGAAATCGGAAAAGACCTTGATATTCTCGATCTGGACAGGGCCGCCAAAATAACAGGGGCCAGGTTCGCATTGTACAAGGGACAAGGAGCAAGGCTTGAAAGAGCGCTGATTAATTTTATGCTGGATCTTCATACAAACGAGCATGGTTATAAAGAAGTATTGCCACCTTTTATGGCAAATACCGAAAGTTTTATCGGCACAGGAAACCTTCCTAAATTTGAAGAAGATCTGTTCAAAGTTAAAGACACCAATTTTTATCTGATTCCTACAGCGGAAGTCCCGGTAACCAATATTCACAGAGATGAAATCCTGAAAGAAGATGAGCTTACGATTAAATATGTCGCTTATACACCTTGCTTCAGAAGCGAAGCTGGTTCTTATGGAAAAGATGTTAAGGGGATTATCAGACAGCATCAATTTAATAAAGTAGAGCTCGTAAAATTCTCTACCCCGGAAAATTCATACGCAGAACATGAGTCTCTTACCGAAAATGCAGAGCGGGTGCTGCAGCTTTTGGGCTTGCCTTACAGAGTTGTACTTCTCTGTACAGGCGACATGGGGTTTTCTTCAGCCAAAACATATGATCTGGAAGTTTGGGTTCCCAGTGAAAATACATACAGAGAAATTTCTTCCTGCAGCAACTTTGAAGACTTTCAGGCAAGGAGGGCCTCGATCAGATATAGGCCGAAAGGAGGTGGAAAAACACAATTCGCTCATACTCTTAACGGCTCGGGATTGGCAGTCGGCAGGACGGTTATAGGAATTCTTGAAAATTTTCAAAATGCTGACGGGAGCGTCACAATACCTGAGAACTTGGTTCCTTATATGGGGGGTGTTACAATAATCAGCAAGTAGGGTTTTATCTGTGTGATTAAACTTCTAGTATTTCTTGTTCTTTTTTTTCTAAAATCTCGTTTATGTTCTGAATAAATTTATCGGTTATTTTCTGAATGTTTTCCAGACTTTTTTTGACGCGGTCTTCAGGTAATCCTTCTTCTTTTTCCAATTCCTTTACAAAATGGTTAACATCGTGCCTGACCTGCCTGATTGATACTCTAAAGTCTTCAGCTATTTTCGCTACATATTTAACAAGTTCTTTCCTTCTTTCTTCAGTGAGCGCGGGTATTCCAAGGCGTATAACTTTTCCATCATTTGATGGATTTATTCCGAGCTCGGATTTCATGATAGCTTTTTCGACATCACTTATCGCGCTTGTGTCCCAAGGTTGGATTACAATAGTGCGGGATTCAGGTACAGAAACAGTAGCCATCTGATTTATCGGAGTTTCAGCGCCGTAATAATCAACCATAATATGATCAACCAGAGCCGCCGATGCTCTTCCTGTCCTAATCTTGCCTAGCTCAGAATTAAACGCCGATAAAGTTTTGTTCATCCTCTCTTCAGTATCGCTAAGTATGTCTTCTAGCATTTTGTCACACATCTGAATCGCTCCTTACTATTGTTCCAATCTCACTACCCATTATAACATTTTTTATATTACCACTTTCAAATAAATTAAACACTATTATAGGAATATTCCCCTGCATGCACAGGGAAATCGCAGTTGCATCCATAATTTTCAATTCTTTTTTCAATACTTCCATATAGGTTAATTTTTTAAATTTAACCGCATCTTTATGCTTCATGGGATCTTTGTTATAAACCCCATCTACTTTTGTGGCTTTGAGAATCAGATCAGCCCCGATTTCAAGGGCTCTAAGTGTTGCGGCTGTGTCTGTAGTAAAAAAGGGATTACCTGTACCTGCGGCAAAAATAACCACTCTTCCTTTTTCCAAATGCCTCACGGCGCGTCTTCTTATGTAGGGTTCCGCTACCCGCTCTATGTTTAGCGCGGTTTGGACTCTGGTATTAATGTTTTTTTTCTCAAGCGAGTCCTGAAGAGCCAGAGCGTTTATCACTGTGGCCAGCATACCCATGTAGTCGCCCGTGGACCGGTCGATGCCCTTTGACGAGCCGGCAACTCCTCTGAAGATGTTGCCGCCGCCTATAACTACTGCAATTTCAATGTTGAGTTTGCTTACCTCAGCAATTTCACTGGATATTGTGTCGAGCACTTCAGCGCTAATACCATAACCTTGTTCTCCCTGAAGTGCTTCACCACTTAATTTTAATAGGATTTTGCGATATTTTGTTTCCGGTTCTTCTGGAGTCTTTGTAGAAGTCATAGCTTTCTTAGTCTAGGGGTTCGCCTAGTTGAAACCTTGTAAACCTTCTTACTTTTATGTTCTCTCCAATTTTGGCTATAAGCGCCTGTAATATATCATCTATTTTTTGCTTGGAATCTCTAATGTAAGTTTGATTCAGCAGGCAAACTTCCTCGTAATATTTTTCAATTTTTCCTTCGACAATTTTTTCGGCAATATCTGCCGGCTTTCCCGATTCGAGCACTTGGGCTTTCATGACTTCTTTTTCTTTTTCAAGCTCTTCTTCTGGAATATTCTCTTTGCTTACATATTTTGGGTTTGAGGCAGCTATTTGCATGGCTACTTCTCTCGCAAAATCCTGAAACTCTTCATTTCTCGCCACAAAATCAGTTTCACAGTTAATTTCAACCATTACACCAATTTTACCCCCAGCATGAATGTATGACATTATGGTTCCTTCCGGGGTTTCTCTTCCTACTTTTTTGGATGCTTTTGCCACACCTCTGATTTTTAGTATATCAAGTGCTTTATCAATGTCTCCCGATACTTCTTCGAGAGCTTTTTTGCAATCAATAAATGGAGCTCCTGTCGAATCCCTGAGCTCTTTGACCATTTGTGCTGTTATTTCAGCCATATTAACTCTAGTCCTCCTTGGTTTCTTCTTGTGGTTCAGCTTGTGGTGCAGTATCTTGTGCTTGAGCTTCTTGATTCTCTGTTGATGCCGGAGCTTCTGCAGAAGTTTCAGTACTCTCTTGAGTATTGGCTTCCGCACGGGTTTCCGCAGGTGATTCTTCCGGCTCAGCTTTAGGTTCGCCCGGAGTAGCTTCTGATACTGCAACAGAAGTTGAACCCTCTTTCTCGCCATCTTCTCCATATTCTTTAAATACGAATACTTTTCTTTCTACAACTACTTTAGATTCTTGCTCTTTAACCTCTACTTCACCCGATTGCAGCTTCTGTTCATAAATGTGTTTGCCCTCAATGCAGGCATCGGCGATTCTTGAAGTGAATAGTTTGATGGCCCTAATAGCGTCATCGTTGCTCGGAATAATATAATCAGCGTCTGCAGGATTAGAATTGGTATCAATCACGGCTACAATGGGTATACCGAGCTTTCTCGCTTCATTTACGGCTATATGTTCTTTTCTGGTATCAACAATATACAGAGCCTGAGGGATCTTCTTCATATTAACTATTCCGCCCAGTAAATGCTCAAGTTTCTGGATTTCTCTTCTCAGATTTTTAACTTCTCTTTTGGGAAGGTTTTCCATCTGTCCTTCTTCTTCAAGCTGTTTGAGTTCCAATAGATAGTCTACTCTTGCTCTAATTGTGGGAAAGTTTGTTAGCGTGCCGCCCAACCAACGGGTATTTACATAGGGCATTGAGGATTTTGTAGCTTCTTCGGAAATAATTCCCTGCGCCTGTTTTTTTGTTCCGACAAATACTATTTCTCCTCCCTCAGCCACTATGTCTCTGATGAAATTGAAAGCGCTCTTAAACAAGCCCACTGTTTGCTGAAGGTCGATTATATGTATTCCGTTTCTGCTACCGAAAATATAGTCCTTCATTTTTGGATTCCAGTGACTTATCTGGTGTCCAAAATGAACCCCTGCCTCGAGAAGCTGCTTCATGCTTATTGCTTCATTTACCGCTTCGGACTGATGTGTTTCTTCTGCCATAAAAAAATGCCTCCTGTTTTTATAAAACCACTTATCAAGATAAACAAATTTATTTAACATGAAATAGTCGGTTTATCAAGTTTATCAGAGAATTTTTTGCATGATACAAAAAAATTTGAGTGTGGTAAACTGTAGGGAATTTTACAGTACTGAGGGAATATTGAAAGAGCCAAGGTACATATTTATTATTAATCCCACAGCGGGGCATGGCAGGACCAATAATGCTTACGGCCTGATTAAAGAGTATTTATCTGATAAAGGCATCGATTTTGAGTATCGATTTACTTCAGGGCCGGGTCAGGCCGAAGAGCTTGCGAGAGAAGCTGTTTCCAGGGGGTTTACACATGTCATATCTGTCGGAGGCGACGGAACTTCTCATGAAATTGTAAGTGGACTCATGGGTTCTTCTACGGTTTTTGGAATTGTTCCTTCAGGAAGCGGGAATGATTTTCCTAAAGCAGCTTCTATTCCATTGGACCCGAAACTGGCTGTAGAAACTCTTTTTTCCGGCAGGGAAAGGGCTTTTGATATTGGCAAATTAGGCGATAAGTATTTCATTAATGGCCTCGGTATCGGGTTGGACGGAGCTGTCTCTCACAGATTTAAGAAATTGAAACTACTTAGAGGGCAATTGGGATATCTTCTAGGCTCAGTTCAGGAAGCTCTAACCTTTAAGGGGTTTCCGGTCTATCTGAAAGTGAACGACTGGGAGTATAGAGGGACTGTCTTGCTAACCGGCGCATCAAATGGTCTCTATCAAGGGGGCAAGTTTAAACTAGCTCCTGAAGCTAGGATTGATGACGGATTGCTTGATTTTCATATTATTAAGGATATGTCCATAATCAACCGCCTTGTTAAAATTCCAAAGGTGCTGAAAGGATCTCATGCGGATCTGGATGAGGTGGAAATAAAAAGAGCGGTCAGAATGGACATTACCCTGGAAAGTGCTGTCCCCGCGCATATGGACGGGGAGCCATTTTATCTTGACAAAGGTTCACACAGTATTGAATTAATCCCCTCAGCGCTTAAAATAATAGCTCCTTGAGAATTATCTCTGTAGAGAGTTGAGACAAAATAAATAAGTGATACTGAATATTAATAAATTATGATAAGAACAATATATTGCGGAATCATTTTTGTAGTGTTTACAACCTTATTCGGCATCATCGGCATGATTCTTTCCGTTGCTTATCGTCCTTTCGTTGTTCCCTACGCTGTAAAACCGTGGGCAAAAGCGAATCTGTGGGCCGCTGGTATAAAACTTCAGGTGGAGGGGCTTGAAAACTTGCCTGAAGAACCCTGCATTATAATGTTCAATCATCAAAGCGCTCTCGACATACTTGCCTATATGTCCATTTTGCCTATTGACTGGAGAGCTATTATGAAAAAGGAAGTAGGTCAAATTCCATTTATAGGCTGGGTTTCCAGATTGTCGGGTCACTATCTTGTGGCAAGAGACGGTTCAAGCTCAGATACCAAAGAAGTCAAAAAGATAGTGAGTAAAATACGCTCTGGCCCTTCAGTTGTTGTCGCTCCCGAAGGAACCAGAAGCAAAGATGGAAAGCTTTTGCCATTTCAAAAAGGCGGATTTTTGATCGCAGTTTTGGCTAGGGTTCCTGTGGTTACTATGGTTATAACAGGTGGAGCCGAATTGTTAACCAAGGGTTCTAGACATGCCGTTCCCGGCATTATGAAAATTAAACTTTTCCCTCCTATATCTGTAGAGGAGCTGCCCAAAGGTAGGGAGGGGAGAGAACAATTAATGCATATTGTGCGAGAGCAAATGCAAGAAGTACTCGCAGCTGAGGGGTATTGAAAAGCAGACCGACAAGTGAAATCCTTTCACAGTGTCTTGATTTCTTCTAATATTAATTAATAATTAGTAGCCTGCGTTAATTGAGTAACACACTACTTTAGTCTATAATTGATAGCTGTTCGGATAATTGTATTTTGGGTACTTTATTGCTTTTTAGTATGTGCGAAGTGGGAGAGATATAATGGATAGTCAGAAATTTGCAGATTTAGAATTAAAAACAATCATTAACTTGGCTGGTATGCCTCCTCAGAAAGATTTGGTCAATCCCCGTAAACCATTAGAAATGGCAAAACGAGTCAGGGTCACTTTCAGACCACTACCCAGAGACTATGGAAACCAGATTGTAATCAAATTCAGAGAAAAACTTGAAAATAAACTCAAAGAGCACGGTGTGAATGTAATACCCTGGGATGAAGCAGCTGAGGTCTCTGACGGATGGGTATCAAAATTACTAAAAACCAGAAAAGTTAAAAGAAACATACATGCAGTGGTAGATGTAAAAAGAGAGTATTCTCTGACAAGAACTTTTTTCAGCGGCATTGCTGAGAGAATGTACGGCTACTTTCGAAAGCCCGATATGTCTGTAATGGAAATTCTCAGGGTTAGCGGATGGGCTGATGATTTTACGGCCAGATATG
>CBDUCG010000032.1:0-16415 GCA_965365595.1 uncultured bacterium | reverse complement strand
TACAATAATTGGTATTTACTATTAATGAGGTCAAAGAGAATTTGATATGAGAAAAGGAATTGCTTTTATAGTTTCTGGTCCATCGGGCGGCGGAAAAACAACACTAGCCAGGAGCGCATTGCACGAGCTTGATAACTTGAACTTCTCTGTTTCATGCACAACAAGAACCCCAAGAAAAGGAGAGGTCGACGGGAAGGATTACAAATTCGTCTCTAAAGAAGAATTTGAAGATATGGTGAATCAGAAGAGGTTTGTAGAACATGCGCTTGTTCACGGGAATTATTACGGAACCCCTGCAGAGGAGTTTGAAAACGCCGAGAAGTCGGGTGTGGATTTGCTTTTGGACATAGATGTGCAGGGAGCGAGCCAGATAAAAAAGACATATCCCGAGGCCATATTCTGTTTTGTAATGCCTCCGACGTTTGAGATATTGAAAGAACGCCTCAGCAAAAGGAATACGAACGGAGGAATTGATATAGATAAAAGGCTCCAGCGCGCGAAAGAAGAAATGGACCCCTTAATTTTAGAAGAATATGATTATATTATTATTAATGATGATTTAAATGAAGCGCGAGACGTTATTCATTCAATTATCGTATCGACAAGGAGTGAAAGTAAAAGAGTTCTGGAAAATATAAAAGACAGTATATAGATAAATAAAATGATCAGGCTCAATGACATCATTGATAATGTTAATAGGTATCTCCACTTAACTGATAAAGATGTGGAGTTGATTAAAAAAGCCTATGTATATTCCGCGAAAGTGCACTCGGGGCAAAAGCGGAGTTCCGGAGAGCCCTACCTCAGCCATCCGCTTGAAGTAAGCGGGATAATCGCCCAGATGAAGCTCGACGTATCTTCAATAATTACAGGACTCTTGCACGATACTGTAGAGGATACACTTGCAACCGGTGAAGAAATTGAAGCCATGTTTGGAAAGGAAATCGCATTTCTGGTTGATGGAGTAACCAAGATAGGTCAGCTTCCCTATACATCGAAAATTGAGCGTCAGGCCGAAGGGTTTCGTAAACTCATACTTGCGACTGCCAAAGATATAAGAGTGGTGCTGATTAAGCTTGCGGACAGGCTTCACAATATGAGGACTCTGGAGCATTTGTCTTCAGACAAGCAAAAAAGAATAGCCAGGGAAACATTTGATATTTATGCTCCAATGGCCCACAGACTTGGAATAAACTGGGTTACTACAGAGCTTGAGGATCTTTCTTTCAAGTATTTAAATCCTGAAGAATATCAGAAAATCTCGGATCAGATTGATAAAAAGAGAGAAGCATGGGAAACCCATGTGGAGGAGGCTAAAGCTATCCTTACCGACAAGCTTTCCGAGTTTGATCTGAGTCCTGAAATCACAGGCAGGTTCAAGCACGCATACGGCATTTACAGAAAAATGCAGGAGCAGAACCTCGAGTTTGAGAAAGTATACGATGTAATAGCATTCAGACTGATTACAAATTCATTAAAAGAATGTTACGAAACTCTGGGTGCAGTGCACGCATCCTGGAAACCGGTTCCTGGCAGGTTTAAGGATTACATCGCCCTTCCGAAAGGAAACGGTTATCAGTCGCTCCACACTACAGTTATCGGACCATTTAACGAAAGAATGGAAATTCAGATAAGAACAAGGGCCATGCACGAGGTTGCGGAGTCCGGAGTGGCTTCACACTGGAAATATAAGGAAGGCAAACTGGACGGCGGGGGAACATATGAAATCTACTCCACTTTGAGACAGCTTCTAGAATGGAAAGATATTCAGGACCCAACTGAATATATGGAGGCGATCAAGGGAGAGCTGATTGCTGATGTTGTATATGTATTTACACCAAAAGGTGATCTTAAAGAACTTCCCATGGGAGCGACCCCGATTGATTTTGCTTATTCAGTGCACACGGAGGTCGGCAACAAGTGCACCAGAGCCAATGTTAACGGAAAGCTTGTGCCGCTTAATCATCAGTTAAAAACAGGCGACACCGTGGAAATCGTTACATCAAATACACAGCATCCCAACCGGGACTGGCTTAAATTCGTCGTTACTTCGGGAGCCAAGACCAAAATCAGAAACTGGCTCAGGACTGAGGAAAGAAAGCAGTCTGAAATTGTGGGGAAATCCATATGTGAGCGAAAGTTCAAACAGAATGGGCTTGATTTTCAGTCGATGCTTAAAAAAGGCGAACTTTCAGATGCATTGTCCGAGCTTAAAATTAAAGACATAAAAGACCTCTATCTTGCCGTGGGGTTTGGCAAAATTTCAGCCAACGACCTCTTAAAGAAAGCGGTGCCGCCGGATAATCTGGAATCCGAAAAGGACAAAGAAAGAATCGACAAGATTATTAAAACGATTACAAGCTCGAGCGAAGGCGGGGTTTTGGTTAGCGGCTACGATGATGTAATGATAAGGTTTGCCAATTGTTGCTCACCTCTTCCGGGAGAAGACATTGTAGGATATATCACCCGCGGTAAAGGAATTACTATTCATAAAAACGATTGTCCCAGGCTTTTGGAGGTTGACCATGCCAGGAGAATTGATGTGAATTGGGACAGCAAATTTAAAGGACCAAGACCGGCGAGAATTCTTGTCACATGCACGGACAGACCTGGAATTCTTTCCAATATCACAAGCTCGTTTACATCCTCAGATGTAAACATATCCAAGGCTGAGATACACTCGACTGACATAGAGAACGCGGTAGGAACATTTGACGTAGTCGTTTCCGATTTGTCACAGCTTGAGGATGTAATTCAGTCTATTAAAAAAGTTAAAGGGGTTAAGTCTGTAGAAAGGATGCATGAAATTGAGGCAGCCTGATCATACTCTCAGACACTAGCACTTTTTGAATTGATACAATAAAAAGATTTTATTTTTACTCTCCTTCCGTGAAATATATTGAAACAGTTAGATAAGCCATATATACTGCAATCCCAATCATGTTGAATATATTTTCCAAAGAATCCAAAGCCAGAAAAAAAGCCAAACTCTTAATTAAGGAAACAGAGTTAGTTCTCGAGAAAAACCGCTCAAATTTAAATCCCAAAGTTGTAAATATCGTCGAGCAGAAGATAGGCAATCTTGAAAACGCTTTATCCGCTCAGAATTATGAAGAAACGGTGAGAACAACACAAGAGCTTGAAGCGGCGTCTGCCGATTATCTTTCAAAGTATAAAAAATCCAAATTACGACAGAACATAGAAGCCCTAGTTTTTGCAATAATACTTGCTTTGATAATAAGAACATTTGTTTTCCAGCCTTTTAAAATTCCCTCGGGCTCTATGATACCGACACTACTTGTCGGCGATCATCTTCTTGTTAACAAATTTGTGTATGGTACAAAAATTCCTTTTACGGATATTGAGATTTTTCCGATTGAAAAGATTAAGAGAGGGGATGTAATTGTCTTTACTTATCCGAACAACGAGCATGACCCGAGTAAAAACGGCCTTTATTATATCAAGCGAGTAATCGGAGTTCCCGGTGATGATGTGGACTTAAACGGCAGGAATCTACTAATAAACGGGGAGAAAGTTCCGATAGAGTATGTTGGGAATTATTCAGATGACAGGAATAGTGAGCAGTTTGACGAATACATAGAGGATCTTGATGGCCAGGAGCACACTGTTATCTTCAGAAAGGGAAAAGAAGCAACCAACAGGGGTAGCTACATACCGGTTACAAAAGTTCCCGAAGGTTATATTTTTGTAATGGGTGATAACAGGGACAACAGCCAGGACAGCAGGTTCTGGGGATTTGTGCCGATCGACAATATTGCCGGCAAAGCGTTTATTATTCATTGGTCCTGGGATTTCAGTAACCCTGATATATTAAATAAAGTAAGATGGCCGAGGATTCTTTCGGGTATTGATTAATAAAGTTATAATATGCGGTATGGATTTGTTTTAGGAAAAGTTAATGGCTAAAAATGTACTAATGGATTCTGAATCTATTGACCGTGCGATTGTGCGGATTACTTCCGAAATACTTGAGAAGAATAAAGGGGCAAAAGATCTTGTTGTGGTCGGTGTGAGAACAAGAGGAGTTCATATAGCCGAGAGGATAGTAAAGCGAATTAATAAGCTTGAAAAGATAAAACCGCCAATGGGTACTCTGGATATTACGCTTTATAGAGATGATCTCAGGGGAAAGACAGAGTGGCCCAAAGTTGAAAAAACAGAGATACCTTTTTCAGTGGAAGACAGGGAAGTAATATTAGTAGATGACGTAATATATACGGGAAGGACTACACGGGCCGCGCTTGAAGAAATAATGGATTTTGGAAGGCCCTCATCAATTCAGCTTGTAACAATGGTGGACAGAGGTCACAGAGAGCTTCCCATACAGCCTGACTATGTAGGAATTGTTGTAAACACCCTTATCTCTGAAAAAGTTAGGGTGCATTTAAAAGAAACTGACGGAAAAGACGAGGTAATTGTAAAAAAAGGATAATATGTCATTCCAGCATAAAAATATTCTGGGGCTTGAGGAGTTAACGGCGGAGGAAATTACTCTTATCCTGGATACGGCTGAATCCATGAAAGAAGTATCGGAAAGAGATGTTAAAAAAGTCCCGGCTTTAAGGGGCGTAACTGTATGTAATCTTTTTTACGAACCGAGCACCAGAACAAGGTCTTCTTTTGAAATAGCCGAAAAACGGCTTAGCGCAGACGTTTTAAACTTCACATTATCCCACAGCAGTGTTACCAAAGGTGAAACGCTTCTTGATACGGCCAGAAACCTTGAGGCAATGGGCGCAAGCGTAATTGTTATCAGGCATCCTTTATCGGGGGCTCCATGGCTTTTAGCGAAAGAACTGAACTCTTCAATTATTAACGCCGGTGACGGCTCCCATGAACACCCAAGTCAGGCGCTGCTTGATCTATTCACAATCAGAGAAATCAAAGGAAAGATAAAAGGACTGAAGGTAGTAATTGTAGGGGACATACTCCATAGCAGGGTAGCCAGATCCAATATGTGGGGGCTTGTAAAGCTTGGAGCCGAAGTAAGGGTTGTGGGTCCGCCGACACTTATTCCGACATATATGCAGAAGGCCAAAGTTAAGACATTTTACAGTTTAGAGCGGGCTATAGAAGGGGCGGATGTAGTTATTATGCTTCGTATTCAGATGGAACGTCAGGAATCTGAATATTTCCCTTCACTAAGAGAATATTCAAGGTTCTACGGACTTACAAGAGAGAAGCTGAAGTTGGCGCATAAGGATGTCACGGTGATGCACCCGGGACCCATAAACAGGGGGATAGAATTATCCTCAGATATAGCTGATGACGCGGGATCAGTAATTCTGGATCAGGTGTCAAACGGAATAGCAGTCAGGATGGCCATGTTTTATCTTGTAGCATCGGCGGGGAGGAATCAGTGAGCATATTAATTAAAGGCGGGAGAATTATTGACCCTTCTCAGGGAATTGATACCAAAGGCAATATTCTAATAGAAAACGGTAAGATTAAATCCTATCCCAAAACCACTAAAAAGTTTGAGCAGGATTCACGGGTAAAAGTTATAGATGCAAAAGGAAAAGTCGTATGCCCCGGTTTAGTGGATATTCATGTTCATTTAAGAGAACCCGGGTTTGAGTATAAGGAAACTATTAGTTCCGGCTGCAAGTCTGCAGCCGCTGGGGGTTTTACTACAATTGTTTGTATGCCAAATACCAACCCTGTAAATGATAATGCATCAGTCACCGAGTATATTCTCCTTAAAGCGCGGACTGAGGGTATTGTTAATGTGTTTCCCATTGGAGCTATAACCAAGGGTGAAATGGGCGAGACCCTTGCCCAGATCGGCGAGATGTATGAAGCGGGATGCGTCGGGGTTTCAGACGACGGCATGCCTGTTATGAACTCTAAAGTTATGCGACATGCTATGGAGTATGTAAAAGCTTTTGATATTCCTGTTATCTCTCACGCCGAAGACAAAAACCTTTCTGGAAAGGGGGTAATGAACGAGGGCGAGGTTTCAACACAACTCGGACTGGCCGGGATTCCATGCGCTTCTGAAGATGTGATGGTCTCTCGCGATATACAAGTTGCCGAGCTTACGGGTTCCCGACTTCATATCTGCCATGTTTCCACGAAAGGCTCAGTGAGGCTCATAAGAGCTGCTAAAAAAAGAGGCGTAAAAGTTACAGCGGAAGTTACTCCTCATCATTTCATGTTAACAGACGAAGCTGTTAACCGTTATGACACAAACGCCAAAATGAATCCGCCGCTTAGAAGCAAAAAGGATAGAGAGGCAGTAATTGAGGGACTTAAAGACGGCACGCTGGATGCCATTGCTACAGACCACGCTCCTCACAGTGAGGATGAAAAAAAGGTTGAATTTGACTTGGCGCCGTTTGGTATTGTAGGCCTGGAAACAGCTCTTCCCCTTTCGCTGACTCTTGTTGAAGACGGAGTGCTTAGTTTAAATGAGATGATAAGCAAATTAACCGATGCGCCGTCTAATGTCCTAAATTTGGGAAAAGGCACTCTCAAGACAGGCGAAGCTGCTGATGTTGTTATTTTTGACCCGGACCAGGATGTTACGATTAACAAAGAGAATTTTCATTCCAAATCCAAGAACAGCCCTTTTACAGGATGGAAGCTAAAGGGTAAAGTGAACTATACTATTGTAAAAGGCAAGGTTGTTTATTCAGGCTAAAATCCGGCTAGTCTTTTTCAATGTAGCACACTTCAGGGTATGTCCTTCCGATTGAATTCCAGAACTCTGTAGATACCTCATCAAGCTCGTACTTAGGATTGATTTTAACAAGACCGGTGTCCAGATCGATTTCTACCATGGGCTCATCTTTCTTGGTAAGAAGCACAAACTGCCTTGGTCCTATTGCTCTGTAGCTGGATGCTATTTGCTGTTCTTTATTTATATCAACACCGACTGTGGGATCTAAATGAACTTCAACATCTGAATCTTCTTTGAGCTCTTCTATTTCACTGCTTATATCAGGTTTAACAGTTGCTTTTGGAGTCGCGGAAACTTTATTATCACCGGGGTAAATGTTATATCTGATTTCTCCTCCCTTAACAATTGACGAACTTGTCCTCTTTGAGCCCTGCTCAATTGTTATAACTATGTACCTACCTTCATATAAAAAATAAGAGGAAATTCCCAATAAAATGCATAAGACTATGATTAAGGTATATCTGATCATTTTGACCCCAGTAACGATATTTCTCTATCAACCCATCCTAACATTTACAAGTATACTGAATGGGATACGTTTTTCTTGCTAATTTTGTGATGTAAGTTTATTTCTCAATTAAGGGAGCTATATAAGAGATTTGAATACTTCAAAGCCATATTCAGAGCATACCAGTAGACCTCTGTTTAATAGAGATTTCCTTCTTATTACTCTTTCGTCCTTTTTATTTTTCTTCAATTTTCACTCATTCATCATACTTCCAATAAGAATTGAGGACCTTGGAGGAACAGAAGCGCAGATCGGATTTATAATGGGTATGACAGCTATGGCAACAATAATAACTACCCCATCTGTCGGGATAGCAATAGACCGTTTTGGAAAAAAATGGTTTTTAGCTGCGGGTGGGATAGTTTTGTCGCTTAGCACTTTACCTTTTGCTTTTCTCGATACATTAAATTACTGGTTTCCAGTTCTGAGAATTTTGCACGGAGCGGCGCTTTCGCTCTGTTTCGTTTCTGCGGGTACTTTGATTGCAGATGTTTCGTCAGCTTCCAAAAGGAGCCAGGCCATCGGCCTGTTTGGAATATTCAGTATCATAAACTTCGCTCTAGCGCCGTCAGTTGCTAAGTTCTTTATAGGTTTTTACGGATTTAGAGGGTTTTTTATCTTCGATTTCTTTTTTGGGTTGCTGGGCTTCATAATAGCTTTATTTATCAAAGAACCGGTATTAAGTGAGGTATCAGACAAAGGAGGATCATACATAAGCGTTATTTTAGAGAGAGGAGTTCTTCTTGCATCTTCTGCTCTTTTTGTCGCAGGTATGGGTTTTGTAACTGTAATTTCTTTTGTTCCCGTTTTTGCCGGGAGAATCAATGTGCAACAATATGAAATATTTTTTATTGCCTACACTATTTCTGTAATAACAGTAAGAGTGTTTGGCGGATGGATACCGGATAAATACGGGAAGAAAAAGTCCTCAATTCCCGCATTTTTCATTTATTGTGCCGGCATCATCGTTATTGGAATGTCTAATAATTTGGGAGAATTACTAATTTCAGGAGTGCTATTCGGATTGGGGCACGGACTTTTTTATCCTGCTGTGTATGCGCTTGTAATTGACCTCACGTCTGAAATAAATAGAGGAAAGGCAATATCAATTTGTAGTGTGTCTTTCACTTTCGGCGGTATGGTCGGTGTATTTATCTATGGTGTAGTTGCGGAATATTGGGGTTTTGTGAGAATGTTTGAGATATTGGGTGTAGCATCGGTTATAGGATTTCTGGTCTTCTCGGTATTCGGCATTGATTATCATAGAAGAAATACTGAATAGCAATACTTGTCGATAACTTTATTGTAAGTAACCTATTGCTCAAGAATGGAGATTCTTTATGTCAACAAAAGGATATACTAAAGAAAATTTCCCCCATGTACCGGCCTGGGATGTGCTCGGGATCAAGATTCAGGATATGGGCGATGGGGAGGCGACTCTAAAAATGCGTTTTGATGAGAAGCTCACAAATCCATACGGGTTTCTTCACGGAAGCTATGCTTCCGCGCTAGCCGATTCGGCTGTAGCTGTGGCAATAGCCAGCATTATTAAAGAGGGAAAGGAGTTCTACACCATTGAAATGAAAGTTAATTATCTTGAGCCTGTAACAGAAGGCGTTGTTGAAGCGAGAGCCAAGATATTAAGACAGGGCCGTATTATTCCAGGAGAGGTTGATATTTACAATGAAAATAAACTTGTGGCAAAAGCTATAGCAACGTATATTATTGTGGACGAAAACAAAAAATCGTAACTACATCAAACCCCTAATAAATTCAATAGAAAATTGATCATAATTGATTTAATGCTGATTTGATGTAAAACGTATATCTAAATTATGGAAAACGAACAGTTTGAACAAAGAAAAGAAAAGCTCGAGCAGCTCAAAGATTCGGGGATAAATCCATTCGCGAATGATTTCAAGCCAGCTCATCTCGCTTCCGAGCTGATATCAAATTATGGCGAGATGTCAGAGGATGAGCTCTCAGATAATAAAGAGGAGTTTTCTCTTGCAGGCCGGGTTATGGCTATAAGGGACTTTGGAAAGAGCGCGTTCTTTCATATAGCCGACAGATCGGGACGTATACAGGGCTACATTAAAAAAGATGTAGTTGGAGAAGATGAACACAAGGCTTTTAAGAAGTTTGTAGATCTGGGTGATTTTGTCGGTATAAAAGGGAATCTTTTTAAAACCAGAACCGGCGAGTTAACTGTAAACGTTACAGAATATAAATTCCTTACAAAATCTCTTCACCCCTTGCCCGAGAAATGGCATGGACTTAAAGATGTTGAAATGAGATACCGCCAGCGTTACCTGGATCTTGTATCAAACCCTGAAATAAAGGAAATATTTTTAACCAGAAGCAAGATTATCAAACTAATCAGAAACTTCTTGTCAGAACGGGATTTCATAGCAGTAGAGACACCTATCCTGCACCCGATTGCGGGAGGGGCAGCGGCAAAGCCTTTTGAGACACATCATAACGCGCTTGATATGGAGCTTGTTTTAAGAATCGCTCCTGAGCTTTATTTAAAGAGACTGGTCGTAGGAGGTATAGACAGAGTATTTGAAATTGGAAGAACGTTCCGCAACGAGGGAGTATCCACTCAGCACAATCCCGAGTTTACAATGATGGAGCTATATCAGGCCTATGTCACATACGAAGATCTCATGGAAATGACAGAAGAGTTAATTTGCCATATAGCTATGGAAGTAAAAGGCTCACTAAAATTTGAATACGGTGATGTGGAAATCGATCTCACGCGGCCGTGGAAGAGAATGGAGATATCTAATTCTTTAAGGGAAGAGTTAGGTGATGAAATTTTATCTGATGATAAGAAGCTTTTTGATAAGGCCGACTCAATGGGAGTTGACCACAAGGGTGTCAGAGGAAAAGCAATCACGGAAATGTTTGAGATTCTATTTGAAGACAAGCTGATTAATCCTACATTCGTATACGGTTTTCCGCTGGATGTATCACCTCTTGCCAGAAAAAATGAGGAAGACCCGGAATTGACAGACAGATTCGAACTTTATATTTTCGGGCGCGAGATAGCCAACGCGTTCTCCGAACTCAACGACCCAATAGACCAGAAAGAGAGATTTGAAAAGCAAATTGAATTAAAAAATAAAGGTGATTATGAAGCGCATGAGATGGATCAGGATTACGTAACCGCGCTTGAGCACGGAATGCCCCCAACTGCGGGTGAAGGAATTGGGATCGATCGTTTAGTCATGCTTTTTACAAATTCACCTTCAATAAGGGAAGTTATTTTCTTTCCACATCTCAGACCCTAAATGAAATACGAATTTTTCATAGGACTTAGATACCTAAGCTCACGCAGGAAACAGAAATTTACTTCCATCATAGGAATAATATCTATCCTGGGCGTAATTATAGGAGTGATGGCATTAAACGTAGTGCTCTCTGTGATGGGTGGTTTTGAGGAGGAGCTTAGGGAAAAAATTCTGGGGGTAAGCTCCCATATTGTTGTACTGAGCTATGACGGCCCTATGACTGATTATCAGGAAGTTAAGAATAAAGTTATGGATTTCTCAGGGGTTAAGGGATCAAGTCCATTTATTTATGGTCAGGGTATGATTTCAAGCGATAGAAATGTTTCGGGTTCCGTAATAAGGGGTATCGACCCAAACACTGCGGGCGAAGTTACAAGCATAGAGCAAGCAATTGGGAATGGAACTTACAGAAAAAACAAGTCTGACAAAAAATTAACGGACCAAGAGCTAAGCGAGATAGGCGAAGAAGTACTAGCGAAGTTAAATGTAGAAACCGGATCGGGGAAACCCCCGGTTTTGATCGGGAAAGAGCTTGCGGCAAATCTTGGTGTGATTCAGGGAGATATCATAAGTCTTGTCTCGCCGTTTGGTAAGCTGGGACCGTTTGGCCAGACAGCGAAAGTAAAGAAATTTGAAGTGATTGGAATCTTCGATTACGGAATGATTGAATACGACTCCTCTATTTCATATGTGAATCTAAAGGACGCTATGGACTTTTTTGATATGGAAGACCAGGTATCCGGAGTAGAGGTAAAAGTGGAAGATATTTATAACGCTAAACAAATGGGAATAGAAATAAGCTCCATTTTAGGTTTTCCTTACTACACCAGGAACTGGGAAGAAGTAAATATTAGATTATTTAAGGCCTTAAGGTTGGAAAGGATCGCGGTTGCCATAATTTTGGGTCTTATAATACTTGTGGCCGCACTCAATATTGTGAGCACATTGACCATGGTGGTCATGGAAAAGGGTAAGGATATAGCTATCTTGCGAGCTATGGGAGCTACAAGAAGCGGAATATTAAAGATATTTGTAACAGAAGGAATGATTATCGGGACTGTCGGGACATTGCTTGGGACTGCGCTTGGTTTTGGTATTTGTTACATGCTCAAAACAAGTGAGACGATACGCAAACTTATCCCCTTTGATAATAATGTCTATCCTATTTCTGACTTTCCAGTTAAAATTGAACCGTTTTATTTTGTAATTGTTGCAGTATTAAGCATACTGATATGTTTTGTAGCAACTTTGTATCCTTCGTTTCAAGCGTCTCGAAAAGATCCGATAGAGGCACTGAGGTACGAATAACATATGTCTATAGAAATAAACGGATTATGGAAAGTGTTTGAAACAGTGGGTGGAAGAGTAGAGGCTTTGAAGGGAATCGATTTGAATATTTCAGACGGTGAAACACTAGCAGTGGTCGGAGTTTCGGGTTCGGGTAAGAGCACACTATTGCACATACTCGGAACTCTTGAGCGTCCTTCAGAAGGAGAGGTTACTTACAGCGGACAAAATATTTTTAATCAAAGCGACAGAGAAATTGCATCTTTCAGAAATAGTGAAATCGGTTTTGTTTTTCAGTTCCATTATCTTTTGCCGGAATTCAGCGCCTTGGAAAATGTTATGATGCCCTGTCTTATCAAGGGAATGACGCCTGATTTGGCAAGAGAGATGTCTGCTGAAATTCTTAGAAAAGTGGGATTGGAGCAAAGACTGGAGCACCGTCCGGGGGAATTATCCGGAGGAGAACAGCAAAGAGTCGCAATAGCAAGAGCTGTTGTTTTAAAGCCCAAAGTAATATTGGCTGATGAACCTACAGGTAATTTGGATCTGGATACCGGGGATTCAATTCTTGACCTTTTCCTGATGTTAAACAAGGAATATGGAATAACATCGGTTTTGGTTACACATAATATGGGAATAGCGAATCGTCTTGAGAGGAGAATCAGGCTTACTGATGGAAAAATTGTCGATGCCAATTAATAAGCTTAACATATTAGCCCTGCTGTCTACAGCTGTTTTGATTTTGGTTGTAACTTTGTATTTATATCCCGATTCAGTCCGGGCATCAGGTATTGAGAAGATATCCATAAAGGATGCTTTGAGCTGGGAAGTTGCGCAGGGAACAACATCAGACATAAACACTGAAAATACCCAGATAGAAGAAGAGGGAGATCTGACCTCAAAAAATAACACAATTATTGAGGTCAAGGTTGAGGGTAACCGCAGAGTTGAGACTGAGCTTATTGAGCTCAATATTAAATCAAAGGCTGGGCAAACACTTTCTACAGGCTCAGTCAGAGAAGACGTTAAAAAGATTTATGCAGTTGGTTCCTTTGATGATGTAACGGCCGAGATTGATAGAACACCAAACGGAATAATTCTGATTTACAAGGTCAAGGAAAAACCCATTGTTGCGGACCTCAGAATAAGGGGCAATGATGACATTAAGAGTGATGACATTTTAGAGGTTATCACTGTGAGGGAAGGGCGGATAATTGATTTAAACAACGTCAAAAAGAGCCAGGAAGTCATCGGGCAGCTTTATGCCGAAAAGGGTCTTGTCGGCACCGTTGTAGATTACGATATCGAACCCGAAGGTGACGGTACTGTTAGTGTCACTTTTGATATCAAGGAAGGAAAGAAAGCGTATATAAAAGAAGTAAACATTGTAGGGAATGAACAATTAAAAACCAAAGTAGTGAAAAAAGGCATTTATTCAAAGCCCAAAGGAATATTCTCCTTCATTTCCAAGAAAGGACTTTACAACGCACGTGAAGTCCAGAACGATTCCGAACGAATCAGAACTACATATATTGATAATGGTTTCCTCGATGTGAAAGTAAGCAAACCAGACGTGGTCTTCAGCGATGAAAAAGACGGTTTCATTGTAACTTTCAAAATCAGCGAGGGTGATCAGTTTAGAGTTAACGAGCTTTCTTTTCAGGGAGATCTGATTGTTCCCGAAGAAGAACTCAGGGAAATTTTAGCGCTCAAAAGCGGAGAAATATTCAGAGGTAGCCTCTTGGCTCGAGATATTACAGGGTTAACTACTTTATACGGAAACAAAGGTTATGCGTTTGCAAATGCTGAGCCTGCTTTTGCTTTAAACCGTGACGCGCTTACAGTTGATATAAGATTTAATCTCGAAAAAGGCCCCGAAGTTTACATTAATGATATTGACATAGTCGGGAACTATAGAACAAGAGATAAAGTTATAAGGCGGGAAATTCCGATACAGGAACAACAACTATATAACGCAAGCGAAGTGCAGGCAATTAAACCAAGGGTTACAAGGCTTGGTTTTTTTGAGAACAATGTTGAGGTTGTTTCAGAGCGTGTTCCGGGTGAGGAAGATAAGCTTGATCTCGAAGTTAAAGTAGAAGAAAAATCCACTGGGTTTTTCAGTGTGGCGGGAGGTTTCAGCTCGATCGAAACATTTATCTTTGCGGGGCAGATCCAGGAGTCCAATCTTTTTGGTTACGGAAAAACAGTTTCGTTAAACGCCCAGATTGGTGGAGTTACCCAGTTATTCTTCTTAAACTATGCGGATCCTAATTTTTGGGACACTGATTGGACATTGGATGCTTTACTATTCAGAACTGATAGAACCTTCAGGGACTTTGACAGAAGTTCATATGGAGGCAGCATAACCATAGGTAGAAGAATCTGGCGTTGGTTAAACGCTAACTTCACTTATAGAATCGAGAATGTAAAGATCGGCGATATTGATAACAACGCCAGACTCATTCTTACTTCATCCGACAGGACTATAAGCAGTCTTGGCTTTGGACTTAAGTGGGATTCGAGAAACAATTTGTTAGATCCTAGTAAAGGAAACCTCACTCAAACCAATTTGGAATTTGCGGGAGGCCCTTTTGGTGGGAATACTGATTTTATTAAATATGTATTATCTTCCCGACAATTTTTCTCACTCTGGTTCGATACGGTGTTTACAGTCAGGGGTAGATACGGAATAATAGATTTCAGGAATATTGGAAACGATCTGGTCGTTGGAGAAAGGTTTTTTCTCGGTGGCCCCAATTCTTTGAGGGGCTACGGATTTAGACGAGTTGGTCCCCGAGTGCCGACTGAAGATGGAAATTATGTAATTATTGGTGGTGTGCAGGAGTTGCTGTTCTCTGCGGATTACGTTTTTCCAATCATACCATCAGCCGGTCTAAGGGGTGTGATATTCTTTGATATGGGTAACGCATTTAATGATGGAGAGGATTTAACTATAAATCCGTCGGATTTAAGAAAGGATGTAGGATTCGGATTTAGATGGGTGTCTCCGCTTGGACCTTTGAGACTTGAAATCGGTATTCCGTTAGGTGACAGATTGCCTGGTGAAAATTCTTATGAAATACAATTTACAGTAGGAACATTATTTTAAAACCCAAGGAGGTATAAAAAATGAGAGTATTTTTGGTAGTAATGTGTTCTTTGATATTTATGTCTAGTTTTGCTTATGCGCAAACTACTAAGATTGGTGTTGTGGACCTTAGACGTGTTGTGACAGGCTCGAAAAAGGGAAAATCTACATTTTCTGCAGTTGAGTCACAGTTTGGCCCAAGAAGTAAGGCGCTGGAAACCAAAAAACAGCAGCTTGAAGTAATGGAGCAGGATTTTATTAAAAACGCGGCTGTAATGAACGAAGCTTCCAGAAAACAGAAAGCAGAACAGATAGATAGAATGAAAAAGGACTTCACAAGATCGCTCGAAGACTTTCAGTATGAGCTGAAAAAGAAAGATTATGAGCTTACCCAGCAAATTATGGGTGAAATTGAGGGAATTCTTAAATCCATTGGTCAGTCTGGCGGCTATACCATGATTATTGACAGTAGTGTATTGATATACTACAGCCAGGCGACAGATATAACGGATCAGGTAATACAGGCCTACGACGCTAAGTAATAGTTAATAATCTAAGGAGTATCAGCTATTTTAATGGATAAAGAAGAGATAAAGGGCTATATTCCCCACAGGGATCCTTTTCTATTTGTTGATAAGGTCCTTGAGTTTGAACCGTATTCAAGAATTGTGGCAATTAAGACTTTTCCGGCTGATCAAGATTTTTTTAAGGGTCATTTCCCGGGACATCCCGTTCTTCCCGGCGTAATTCTAACAGAAGCCCTGGCCCAAGCCGCCGGTGTGCTTATTGGGGCTTCTTTTATGAAAGATGAAAACGCCAACAATTTGGAAGGGTGCTATTTAATGGGACTAGATAAGGTGAAATTCAGGAAAGTTGTGAACCCGGACGATGAAATTAAGCTCGAGGTAGATATAATAAAACTCAGGTCTAAAATTGTAACTTTTAAAGCCAGCGCGTTTGTCCTTGATTCAAAAGTTGCAGAAGCTGAATTTATGGCTACATTCTACTAATTTTTCATAATTATTCCCAGATATAGTTGACAGAAGTTCAAATTCCATGTTAAAGTATCTGGTTTTATAATTGCAGGTGAGTTATATCTAATCTAATTTTTATGGAGAACCTGTAAAAATAGAGCAGAAATACTGTATATCGGGTTTAGGACAGCTGGCGTAGCTCAGTGGAAGAGCAGCTGATTTGTAATCAGCAGGTCGGGGGTTCAAATCCCTTCGCCAGCTCCATTTAATCATGTATAGACTAACAATTAAACGGAAAGTTGATTTACGGGGGGAGGTGGCTGAGTGGTCAAAAGCAGCAGACTGTAAATCTGCCGGTGCAAGCCTACGTAGGTTCGAATCCTGCCCTCCCCAAAGTTCTATACATAAAAGAGTTATAAAAGGGTATGAAAAGTTGGTTGTATCGTTAATTAGCCATATTGAATTATTAAAAGTTCAATTAGCGGGAGTAGCTCAGTTGGCTAGAGCATCAGCCTTCCAAGCTGAGGGTCGCGGGTTCGAATCCCGTTTCCCGCTC
>CBDUCG010000031.1:0-16508 GCA_965365595.1 uncultured bacterium | reverse complement strand
CAATATCGCATAATAAGCTGAAGCATAACCAAGGAACCAAAAAGAGAGTGACAGAGGTAATAGGGAAAGAGAATAAATTAATATCATGATATTTGTAAATTTTGTTCCCAATGCAACAGGCATTACCGGAACCCCCGCTTTTTTATAATCCAACTTGTATTTTTGTGCCAATGCCCAGAAATGAGGCGGTTGCCAAAGCATCATAAAAGCAAACAGTATATACCCGTCGAGTCCAATATTCGGCTGTATGGCAGCATAGCCTATGAGTACCGGAAGCGCGCCAGGCAATCCTCCAAGAATGGTCCCAAAAGGAGAGCTGCGTTTTAAATATAAAGTGTAGAGAAGTGTGTAGCTTAATATTGCAGCGATAATGAGCAGCGCTGCGATATAATTCAGATAATAAAAAGAAATAAATAGCGAAATAACAATAAACAAACTGGAAATAACTATCGCTGTATTCTCACCAACAACTTCAAGCGCTTGAGCACGTTTACTCAATCTGTCCATCAATATATCCAGTTGTTTATCAAGAACGTTATTGAGGATTGCTGATCCGGCAGCGCTACACAGTAGTGCCAACATAGTTAGAAGTATCAGAATAAGCGATGGCAGTCCTTTTGCAGCTACAACCATCCCCGCAAAGCCCGTAAATGCGACACTGACAATAATTCCGGGTTTTGATAAAAGAACCGTTGATACAACAATGTTCGACTGTGCTTTTTCTACCTGTTCCATGATTTAAACTATAAGACAATTCTATTTGAGCACCTAAGAAATTATACCCCAATTTTCTTCATACCCTGAAACCAGGCATGCAGCGCTGTAATAAATATCAACAGTGCTATAAACAAATGCACAGCTATAACCGCAAAATTGAGTTTTGTAAGCACGACACCCGCTCCCAGAAGAATTTGAAGAACTATCAATCCGATCAAAATATAGAGTTTGTTTCTGTATTTTTTTAAAGACGAAGAAGAATATGAAGCTATAAGCAGAATAACAACAATAAGAGCAATAGCGTAAGCGAGTCCCCTGTGAGCAAAGTGATTCAAGACTATCCCTGATATCTCAGGCGGTATCCAGTACCCAAGACAGGTAGGGAAATCGGGACACGCAAGACCCGAGGATGAATGTCGCACATAGGCGCCCAACACTGCTTGAACAAAAATCAGCAAACTGAGCAGAAAAAATATTCCACTATAGCCGCTAACACTGAAGGCAGGTTTGTTATTGATCCCATCATAAAAAACCATGTAGACAACCAGTGCAAAAATCACAATCGCGTTGGCAAAGTGAAAAGTGGTAAGATCAACAGGGAGTTCCAAGAGCACAACTATTCCACCTAGAACTATCTGAAGTAAGAGCAATATAACCACAAGCAGAGGGACAATTTTGATAGCCCCCAAATATGCTTTGAATCTCTGGTAGCATAAGATGATAATAAAAACGGAAGTAATGCCGCCTATTACACGATGGATGAACTCAACATAGATATCCCATCTGAATGGCGGAACAATCTGACCGTGACAGAGAGGCCAATCGGGACATGCAAGTCCGGCTTTAAGCCCCGCGACTAAATTTCCCCATACTAGGAGAAGAAAGAGTAAAACTAGGGCTATTTTGGCTATCATTAAATCGTATCTCGATTATAGTAATATTCTGGTAAAGGTGTCCAATATGGTCATCCCAATTAGGAGAAAAAGCAGTCCTAACGGAAACAGCGCAAATAACCAGGTAATGGAGTCTTCAAACTTGAGGTGCATAAAGAAAAGCGCCACAGCACCCGCTTTTATAGACGCAACAATCATGGCAATTACGATATTTAGTTGACCGAAATCTAGATATGATACATAAACAGTTATGGCAGTTAGTATCATCAACACAACCCAAACTATAAAATAGGAAGTGTAGCTTGATATATGTTTTTCTCCGCCATGTGTATGTTCACTCATTTTATTATGCCTCCCTTTAATGGATCAAGTAAAGCAGTGGGAATAGATATATCCAGATCAAATCCACCAAGTGCCAATATAAACCGCCAAGCTCTACAGGCGTACTATAGTTCTCGTTGAACTTTCCTTTAAATGTTAAAATCGCTATCACAGCAAGAATACCAAGACCTACAAATACATGGAGCATATGGAGCCCGGTCATTAAAAAGTAAAGAGAAAAGAATATATTTGTATCAGGATAAATATGGTGTGCAAACTTGGCTCCGTATTCAAAATACTTGACCACACCGAAACCTAGACCGCAGAGAATGGTAACCAGTATCAAGAGCCCAGCCATCATCTGCTTGCCTCTTTGTATGGCAGTCACCGCTATGGCCATTGTTAAACTACTGAAAATCAGTATGCAGGTGTTTATTGCTCCCATTTCACGGTTAAGCTCCTCATGGGACTCCGCAAATAGCTCCGGATACTTGGCCCTGAAAATTGCATAGGCTGCAAAAAGGCCGCCAAAAAGCATAATTTCTGTTCCCAGAAATAGCCACATGCCAAGTTTTGATGAGCTGTATTCCTGCTCAGGTGTCATATGAAGACCATGGTCTTCAGCGTGTTCCATATTTGCCTGTTCCATTTTATTCATCCACCTCTTTCTTTTTACCGTAACCGTATGTCCAGTCTGTTACCTGAGGAATTTTGTCAAAATTTAGAGTTGGTGGCGGTGAAGGTACCTGCCATTCAAGTGAAAGCGACTCGTATGGATTCTGAGGTGCTTTTTCTTTACTGAATAGACCTTTAATAAGATTTACAGTCATTATCAAAATACCCAAACCTAAAATCCATGATCCGTAGGTTGACAATGACATCAGGGATTCAAACTCTTCGGGATATGTAGCATATCTTCTCGGCATCCCCTGAATTCCAAGGAAAAACTGAGGGAAGAACGTTACATTGAACCCAACGAAAATTAAAAACCATGACAGTTTGGCTACTGATTCATTAAACATTTTTCCAAACCACTTCGGATACCAAAAGTGAAGCGCTCCGAAGAAGCCCATCACAGTACCACCTATCATTACATAGTGCATGTGAGCTACTACAAAATATGTATCATGCAAATGAATATCCGCAGCCAATGCTCCAAGAAATACGCCGGTTAGTCCGCCTATCGTAAATAAGAACAAGAACCCAAGGGCATATAGCATCGCTGAGTGAAGCTCAATTGACCCTTTGTATAAAGTCGCAAGCCAGTTAAATACTTTAATAGCTGTAGGGATCGCCACTAGGAATGTTAAAAAGGAGAAAATTGTAGCGGCAACTTCAGATATACCGCTTGTAAACATGTGATGTGCCCAAACCAGGAAGCTGATAAACGCAATACCAAGACTTGAGTAAGCAATTGCCTTATAGCCAAAAATCGGCTTACGGGCAAAGACAGGTATAATTTCTGAAATAACACCCATTGCAGGAATAATCATAATGTATACAGCTGGGTGTGAATAAAACCAGAAAAAGTTCTGAAACAATACAGGATCTCCACCTTTTGCAGGATCAAAGAATCCGACTCCAAGGCTCCTTTCAGCTATCAGCATCAGAAGTGTAATACCAACAACCGGGGTAGCCAGAAGCTGTAGCACTGCGGTTGCGTACGATGCCCAAATAAATAGAGGCAAACGATGCCACGTCATACCCGGCGCTCTCATTTTATGTATGGTTACAATAAAGTTCATTCCGGTAAGAATCGAAGAAAAACCCAGAACAAACACTCCTAAAGTAATCATAACCACGTCCGTATCAGTGGTGGCGCTATACGGAGTATAGAAAGTCCAACCTGTATCGGCCGGCTGAAGCAGCGCGTACAAGACAATAATAGTACCGAGTATATAAATCCAGTAACTGGCCAGATTAAGTTTGGGAAATGCAACGTCAGCAGCACCAATCATCAGCGGTATGAGAAAATTTCCGAAACTGGCCGCAAGTCCGGGAACAATAAAGAAGAATACCATCAATGAACCATGTAACGTGAAGAGCACATTATAAGTATGAGGACTCACAAAATCCGACATCGGAGTCATTAGCTCAAATCTCATTAAGAGTGCGATTATCCCGGCTATGACAAAGAACAATGATATCGATATCAGGTATAGAATCCCGATTCGCTTATGATCAGTTGTTAAGAACCAGGATAAAAACCCCTTTTGTTCTAAGAACGGAACATATACATTGTTGGCAATAGTATGATTTGCCATTGGTATTTCCTCCTAAATTTAAAACCTTATTTTAATGTCTTTATGTACGCAATAACTGCTGTAATTTCATCATCACTTAGTATACCTTTAAATGAAGGCATTACAGGCTGAAAACCCTCTACAATTTCCCCTTGAGGCTCTAAAATTGAATTTCTGATGTAATTTTCATCCGCAGTGTAACTGGATCCGTCTGCCAACACCCCGGTTTTGCCGTATAGGACTTTAAATGATGGACCGATGACAACAGAACCATCTATGCTGTGACAGGCGTTACATCCTTTTTCCTTGTAAATTTTCGCGCCAAGTTCTGCAGGTGGCAGCGAGGCAACATTTGCGCCTTCATCCACGCCTATTCCCTTCTCCCAGATATCGTAGGCCTCCGGACTGAGTACAACTACCTTTCCCAACATCTGGGAATGGCCCGTACCGCAATATTCCGCGCAAAACAGATCGTATGTACCTACTTTCGTGGGTGTAAACCAGAGCTGTGTATATCTACCGGGAAGAATATCCTGTTTAACTCTGAACTGCGGAATAAAGAAACTGTGCAAAACATCTTCAGCACGCATAACCATTCGTACCGGGACATTCTGTTTTACATATAACTCATTTAATGTTTTCTTGCCGTTGTAATAGTCAAATGTCCATATCCACTGCTTACCGGTGACGGTAATATCCACAGCGTCGGCAGGAGGAGTCCTCATATCTTTATATACGACAAATGCGTAAACAAACAAGAGGATCAACAAGATAGAAGGTATTACAGTCCAAATAATTTCTAAAGGCTCGTTACCAGTAATATAAGGTGTTTCCTCGTCGTCTCTTCTTCTCCTGTATTTAACAGCAAAATATATAAGAACTGCAGAAATCAGAACAAAGAAGAAGATAGATATAAGAGTTATTACTAATATAACTCCGTCTACTTTGCCCGCGAGATTTGATGCCGCCTCTGGAATCCAAGTCATCTGTTTTCTTTTAAACCTCCATCTCTATTCATCAGGTTCTTTTTTCTCTTCTCCAAAAGTATGTTAACCCTATACTCAAAGTTAACAATGTAGCTACACCGCCAGCTTTTACAATATTTAGGGCTTTAAGAGCGTATTTCTTTCCCACCGGATCAAAGCCATAACAAAACAATAGCACTTTGTTAACCAGTGAAGATGTCCCAATCTCCCCTTTTGATGCTTCAAGCAATGACAATTTAAAATCTGAGGGAATATGCTGTATTCCGTAAAGATATCTGGAAATCTTTCCTTCAGGAGTGAACATAATCAATGCCGAAGGGTGAGCAAATTCCTCACCATCTACTTTGTACCTGAAACCAACCGATTCAGTCAATTTTTTGATGTTCGCAGCATCACCTGTCAAGAAAACCCAGTCTTGCGGTGATCCTTCCACGTTTTTTGTTCTCGAGCGATATTTAATTGCTTTTTCAGAAGCCATTTGAGTTGTATCTTCCGGATCGAAGCTGACTGTAAGTATTTTATAATCCCTGCCTAATTCAAGTGAATCAGTTTCATTCACTACTTGAAGAAGCCCGTCTGTCCCATAATTACATAGCCTCGGGCAACTATAGTAAACAAGGTTCAGGACCGTAGGCTTATCATCTGCAAGCAAGTCGCTAAAAGTTAAAGTATTATTGTATTCGTCAGTCAGTGTAATATCAGAGGAAACAGCATCTCCAAGCTTTTCATCAATGCCAATTTTTTTAACATCTCTTGCATCAGTGATTGCAAAGGCTAGCTCTGTTGATAACAGAGCTAATACAAACAAGATCGAAATTGTCAGTTTGAATTTATGCATAATGTGAATAAGAACTATACAAACCCCATTTAATATAAAATAATTCACACTTTTTGCTACTCATTTTCTTTGGTGTATGTAAAGGTTATTTTATCTAAATCTAAAGAGTTAAGAACACTAATTTTTTAAACCCCCGATAACCTTAAAAACGAGGATGATTCTAGCTGATTCCTGTATCCTGTCAAGTGTTACTCATTGGCATAAACTCAGGCAATTTGGAAAATTGCAATATAAAATTTAGAATAATACGAAATGGGATCAACTATCGGCATTGAAGGTATAAAAGTGGGCCATGCTTCTAATTATGAAGCTATTACTGGATGTACTGTAATTTTATTCGATAATCCTGCTACAGCAGCAGTGGATCTGAGAGGCGGCGGAACCAGCACCAGGCAGATTGATTCTCTTCTTTCCCACAATACATTTGGAAAAATACACGCAATTCTTTTAACTGGAGGAAGCGGATATGGACTTGATGCCTCAGGGGGCGTTGTAAAGTATCTGGAAGATAGGAATATCGGACTTGAAGTTGGACATGGACTTGTGGTTCCTTCAGTACCAACTGCTGTAATTTTCGATTTGGGAATAGGAGACGGTCGAATAAGACCTGATGCGCAAATGGGCTACGACGCATGCCTTTCAGCCAGCTCAAACGAGATCCAGGAGGGTTGCATAGGGGTCGGAACCGGCGCTACGATTGGAAAGCTCATGGGATTAAAACAGGCAACCAAAGGTGCCATTGGATTTGAGACTTACACTCTAAACAGCGGAGCTGTAATATCAGTGCTCGCGGTAGTGAACGCTTTTGGAGATATTGTATGCCCTGATACAGGAGAGATACTAGCCGGCGTACGTGATAGCGAGAGGGGAAACAAGTTTCCTGGGACTGTAAATTTATTTAAGCAGGGCGTAATCAGGCGGGCCGACATTTATCAGAACACAACTCTAGCAGTTGTTGCTACGGATGCTGATTTTACAAAATCAGAACTTTTAAGGATTTCAAATATTGCACAGACCGGTCTTGCGAGGGTGATATCTCCCGTTCATACAGTTCAGGACGGTGACATGGTGATTTCAGTATCTGCCGGCAGCTTGAAAGAGGATGTAAATCTAGTGGGAGTGGTTGCCGCGGAACTAACCCAAAAAGCAATTATAAGGGCTGTCGATCAGGCAACCGGCCTCGGAGGGATTCCGTCTGCACGCGAGCTCAGAGCTAACCCAAATCAATAGCTTCACCCGACATTGTGAATTTTCTCATTCTTATACCAAGCACAATACCTATCCCAATCATGGCAGTAAGAGTTGACGATCCGCCATAGCTAAAGATCAATAAAGGTACTCCTGTGACAGGCAGTAACCCGATTACCATCCCGACATTTACCAGAACATGCCAGAAGAACATGGCCGCCACTCCAAAACAGACAAGCATCGAAAACTTGTCCTTCGCTCGGCTCGAAGTATCGAGCATCCATAGAATAATCATAAAATATAATAGCAATACACCTATGCTTCCCAAGAATCCCCATTCTTCGGCCAATACAGAAAAGGCAAAATCCGTTTGCTGAGCAGGGATGAACCTGAGTTGGGTTTGGGATCCGGCCCTGAGACCTTTACCCGTAACTCCTCCTGAGCCGATTGCGATTTGCGATTGGATGGAGTTGTATCCGGCATTAAGAGGGTCACTGGCTGGGTTGATAAAAGTTTTGATCCTGTCTTTCTGGTAAGGTTTGAGTGTGAAGTGCCAGGAATAAAAAGATACTCCGATAATTGCAATGAAAATAAGAGCTACTGACCACTTTTTTACTCCCATAAATAGAACCATGCTGCCTGAAACCAGAAGCAGCGTCAGAGCCGTCCCTAAATCCGGTTGAAGTAGTATGAGGGCGGCAGGTATAGCAATAAGGATAATCGGCTTTATCAAATCGAGAAAGCCATAAGGAGTTGCCTGATAATCGTTATCATAAAATCTGGCCAGTATAATTATCACGGCAATCTTTGCTAGCTCTGAAGGCTGTATGCTTACCACGGAAGCTATATTTATCCAGCTCTTTGAACCGGCTACTTCTTTGCCAAAAAACAGAACAAACAGCAACAGCAAAATCGAAACCCCATATATGTATATGGAATACTGTTTTAAGAATCTGTAATTTACAAACGAAACCAGAACAAGCGTAAGGACACCAATCCCCACCCAAATAAACTGTTTTTTAAAATAAACAAGCCCGGTTTCATAGGAGGCACTGTAAAGATTCAAAAGTGAAATGGCACAGAACGCCAAGGTCATCAAAAAAAGTGCCCAACCGAAATTTCTGATAAGCCTTCTGTCAAACATTATCATCGGCTTCTCTCTCTTCTTTTAACTTTCTATATATTTCTAATATCTTCTTTGCAATCGGGTCAGCAACAGCCCCCCCCTTACCGCCATGTTCAATGAGTACGGTAACAGCTATTTCGGGAGATTCCGCCGGGGCATATGAGGTAAACCATGCATGGTCCCGGTGTTTTCTTTTATCACTCTGAGAATCAAGTGATACAACTTGAGCAGTGCCGGTTTTACCCGCAACCGTATAATTATTAATCCTTGCACCCCTTCCCGTACCCCCTGGATCATTTACAACTCCGACCATAGCTTCTCTAACTAACTCCAGCATTTCCTTTTTTACCGGGATGTAACCTGCTAATTCAGGTGTGTGTTCAAATTTCTCCTCTCCGGTGTAAGAAACTATCTCTTTCACTATAGCAGGTTTTAACAGTTTGCCTTGATTTGCAACCGCAGCTGTCATCATTGATACCTGAAGAGGAGTTACACTGACATATCCCTGACCAATAGATGAAACTATAGTTTCACCTTTGTACCATGGCTTGTTGTATCTTTTTTGTTTCCATTCCCTGCTTGGAGCTATACCCTCTCTTTCCTCAATCCCAACTTCGGTCTTAGAACCATATCCAAAAGCTTTCATATATTTACTGAGATTGTTTATTCCCATCATCTCGGCAATTTTGTAGAAATACACATCACAGGAATGAACTATTGCGCTTCTTAGGTTGACCGAGCCATGACCGCCCCTTTTCCAGCACCTGAACTTGGTATTGCCTGACTTATAATATCCCGGGCAGTAGACATAATCATTTTCATTAATGAACTTCTCATTTAATGCTGCGACACTCGGGACCATTTTAAATACCGAACCCGGAGCGTAAATACCCTGTGTGGCTCTATTAAGTAGAGGTGAGGATTCGTCATTAATGAGTTTTGCCCAGGTTTCAGAGTCTATTCCTTTTATAAAATCGGAAGGATTAAATGATGGCTTGCTGGCTAGCGCCAAAACCTGGCCGCTATTAACATCTACCGCAACTATTGCACCATACTCTTCCCCCAGAATTTCTTCAGCAGCTTTTTGAAGCTCTATATCAATAGTCAGAAAGACGTCATTTCCCGGCATACTCTTTTGATTCTGAAGATCCTCAATAAACAAATCAGAAACTACTTCTCTTCCCAGAGCATCGGTGACAGTTTGTTTATAACCGTCTTTACCTCTAAGTGAGTCTTCCCACCCTTTTTCAACACCGGTTTTTCCTACCAAATCATTATTATTAATCTTTGGATTATTTTTAAGTTCGGCCTCATTTACCTTTCCTATGTAACCAAGTATAAAAGCACCCAGATCCCCATGCGGGTACTGTCTGAGATTATTGATTTCAATTATGACCCCGGGCAGTGAACTCCTTCTTGCTTCTATATATGCAAGCTGATCTCTGTTTATATCTTTTGTAATAAGGACCGGCTTGAAACTTTTTTCCTTTATAGCTGAATTTATATTCTCTTCAATCTGTTGTGAATCAAGGTTTAATGCTTGGGAAAGTGAATTGCTCAAATAAGGAATGTCTTTAATATCTTTGGGTATCACATATATATCAAATGAAATCCTGTTAATAACAAGTTCTTTACCGTACCTGTCGAGTATTCTTCCTCTAGGCGCAGGTATTCTTTCAACTCTGATATGGTTTTCCAAGGAGAACTGCGCAAACTCATCTCCCTTGAGCACTTGAAGGTACCACAAGCGCGATCCGAGAACCAAAAACGCCAGCCCCAGTATAACCGTAACAATGAGTAGTCTATTTCTGAAATCTTGCATTTACACTGTTTATCATCCAAAAAATTGGTATACCAAACAACGCATTCACCATTGCCTGAATCAGAATGGATTTTACTGTAATATCAAAATTAACACTTTTCTTTATTGTAATGATTGTTAGAATAAAAATCCATGTAAAAATTGTAGCCAGAAAAATAACAAGCCCCTGAACCAACACTCTGCGCAAGTAAACATGGCTCGATCCGCTTCTAACTAAAAAATATGCGCTTAACCTTGAAAGTGTAAATATGCCGGGCAAATTGCCTGACAAAACATCCATAAGATAGCCATTGCCTAGCGCAAGGAAGAACCCTCCTCGTATCTCTGAATATATGCCCAGGTAAACAACCAGTATGAGGTTTAGATCGGGATAGTAGTAGCCAAGATTGTTCGGGGACAGCAGTGTAGTTTGTATGGTAATAAAGACTACTGAAATTAGTATCAGAAATATTATGGAAAGGTACTTATTCATTTAATACAATATTATTGGATTTGAGAATTATCACAACTTCCTCAAGTGAATTCAAATCTACTAAAGGAGATATTTTAGCGCTTAAAAAGTTGCCTTTGGTCTCTATATCTGAAACGGTTCCGATTATTACGCCTTTAGGAAAAAACCCTTCTTTACCCGAAGAAATTATTTTATCACCTACACTGATATCGGAATTTTGCTCTATATACTCCATGGTACATCCTTCGCCAGAGCCTTTTACAATTCCTCTAACCCTTGTTCTATGAACGAAGGCATCTATCGCGCTCACCGGATCAGTCAATAATAGAATTTCAGAGCTGCTTTCTCCAACTGTGAGCACTTTGCCGACAATTCCATCCATTGACGCAACAGGCAAACCCGGTGAAATTCCGTCACTGCTGCCGCGGTCAACTATAATGACCTCCGAGCGTAGTAGCGATGGACTCCCGCCGATTACATTGGCGGATACTATTGGAGATGAAGATATTTCTTTGAAATCTAAAAGTTTTTTGAGGCGCTTGTTTTGAATACCTGCTTCGGCCAGCTCAAATTTTTCAATTCTTAGCTTTCTGATATCTTCCCTGAGTCTTAAGTTTTCCTGCCTGACATTTACAAGATCCATATAGTCCTGCCATGAATTTATTACTTTGTCTGAGATCAGATATATAAACTTTTGCGGATAGTAGGTAACTGTGAGTACAAGGCTGGCAATAAAATTCTGGCTTTTCTTTTCGCGGATATTAAGAGAATAAAGTTGTAAGGCTACAAAGAAGAATAGAATTGTTATTAAAACTGCTCTGTTCTTTAAGAACTTCATTGGTAAATTTTATCACTTCCAATCAGTAAGCAAATTATAGAAAATAGTTAAAGGCAATTACATGCTAACTTCTCGCAGAAGGTCAAGCTCATCAAGCGCTTTTCCCGAACCGTAAACAACACATGTTAAAGGGTCGTCAGCTTTAGTAACCGGGAGTCCCGTTTCTTCCATAATCAACTCATCCAGATTGCCTAGTAATGCTCCGCCGCCTGTAAGGACAATACCGTTATCTACAATATCGGCAGCTAGCTCGGGAGGGGTTCTTTCGAGTGTCTGTTTGATAGCTTCTATTATGAGGCTTACTGGTTCCGTTAATGCTTCTCTTACTTCTTCAGAAGTGATTTCAATTGTTCGAGGAATACCCGCTCTCAGGTCACGGCCTTTAACATTCATTGATCCAATATCTCCGTTACCAAGTACCTTCCCTAATTTCTTTTTAACGTCTTCAGCAGTTCTTTCACCAATAAGCATATTATAATTTCTCTTTACATATTGAAGAATTGATTCGTCCAGTTTATCGCCGCCAACTTTTATGGATTTACTTACAACTATCCCTGCGAGTGAAATAACTGCGACTCCTGTAGTACCGCCGCCAATATCGACAACCATGTTTCCGGCAGGCTCAGTGACAGGCATACCGGCTCCGATTGCAGCTGACATTGTCTCCTCAATTAAATAAACTTCCCTTGCCCCAGCTGCTTCGGCGGATTCTTTAACGGCTCTTTTTTCAACTTCGGTTATTCCTATTGGAACAGAAACGATAATTCTTGGTCTGACAAAACTTTTTCTATTATTATGGGTCTTGCGGATAAAATATTCCAACATCTTCTGCGCAACGTCAAAATCTGCTATAACACCGTCTCTAAGAGGTCTGATAGCTTTAATAGAACCTGGCGTACGGCCTACCATGTTTTTTGCCTCGGTTCCTACAGCAAGGATTTTCTTTGTGCCTCTCACATCCTCCTGGACAGCTACAACAGAAGGCTCATTTGCAACAATTCCTTTACCTCTAACATAAACAAGCGTGTTAGCAGTTCCTAAATCCACAGCAAGATCATTTGAAAACCATCCCAGGATTGCATCCAGTATCATTTAAACACCCTCCTACCCTGAATATACCAATATCGACATATCTCGGCGTAGTTATTATAATAATCTATAAAAATTTGAATCCCAACCAATATTTATTACTAATAAAAAAAATTATAACCCAGACTTGATAATATAATTGAGAGGAAAATTAAATCAAGCATTTAGGCAATAATTTCAGGTAGTAGCGGAGTTTTCGCCGGAATTGAACGATCCTCTGTAAAAAGGCAAATCAACAACCTGAGCCAGAACCTCTGTGTTATCTGAGTACTTAATTGATACTTCGGTGCCCGGATCTTTATATTCCCGACGGATATAGCCGAGACAAATAGGTTTATTTAATTTTAGTGAGAATACACAGCTTGTTACCCGTCCTATTTTTTTCTCATCTTTAAAGATTTCATTCCCCGCCTCTAATACTTTCTCATTTTTGCATACAAATCCCATCAGGTGCCGGTTTACGTGGCCCCTCCATTTGATTCTCGCGACAACTTCCTGCCCTACATAGCAACCCTTCTCAAAATCCAATGCGTTCCAGAGCCCGGCTTCAATAGGAATATTTGTTTCATCCATATCTATATTATATATAGGTATACCGGATTCTATCCTAAGAATGTTTAAAGCATCGTATCCAAACGGTTTAATTTTTAGAGTTTCACCTTTTTTCATCAGCTCTCCCCATAAATGTTTAAGCTTGCTGTTCTCAATATAGAGATCAAACCCCTCTTCACCTGTTCGGTTCACATAGACTACCTTAAGTTCAGATCCGCCATACTCTTTCTTCTGAAACTCGTATTCATTCATCTGAGGAAGAGCTTCATCCAACAACATCTCAAGCATTTTTCTTGAATCCGGCCCCTGTACGGAGATTAATCCGAGTGTCTCCGTAAGATCATCAATTGGGGCTTTATACGAAAGTCTAAACTTGGTGAGGAGCTCGGATACTTTTTCATTTAACCCGGGTTCAAGATCAAGGAGTACCGAATCGCTATCCTTGTAAACTCTCATATCAGTAATCATTCTCCCCTTTACTGTGAGAACAGTTGCATAAACCCCTTTCCCTTCTTCGAGCTTCATCACATCGTTCGACAACATTCCCTGAAGGAATTTGATGTGGTCCTTACCGCTTATACGGAGTTTCCCTCTTGATGACAAATCTGAAATTCCAACCCCTTCTCTCACAGTTTTGTACTCAGATATACTGTCTCCATAATTTTTCGGAACGGACCAGCCGGAGCAATCTCCAAAAACCGCTCCCAAAGATTGATGATCTTCATGCATAGGTAACTTTTTCATGCAATATGCCCCTTATAAATAATCGACAAAGTATAACTGAAACGTATGGGGCTTATTAATATGGCAATAGGGTTTTGAATCTTTATAGGACATATTGCTATCTAAAGGTCAATGTTACAATAATATGATCACCAAACAGCTTGAAAAACTTTGTCTGAAATGTAGTATACATCGGAATTAATTTTTAAAGGACGAAACATGGCAAACATATCAGATATCAAAGGAAGACATAAAGTGGTCATCATGGGTTCGGGGCCAGCGGGGCTAACGGCAGCGCTCTACACAGCAAGAGCAAATCTGGAACCTGTAGTATTCGAGGGGCTTGAAGCAGGGGGACAGCTGACTCTTACAACAGATGTTGAAAACTATCCCGGATTTCCGGATGGCGTAATGGGGCCTGATTTAATGAACGCAATGAGAGCTCAGGCCGAAAGATTCGGGGCTAAATGTGTCATGGCAGAAATCACCTCCGTGGATTTTTCGAGCAGACCTTTTAAAGTTGTTTCCAGCGATATTGAGATCGAAGCTGACAGTTTCATAATAGCTTCAGGAGCTTCTGCCAAGATGCTTGGAATAGAATCTGAAAAATTACTTTTAGGTTATGGAGTGTCTACTTGCGCGACTTGTGACGGGTTCTTCTTTAAGGATAAGGAGCTTCTTGTAGTCGGAGGCGGGGACAGCGCTGTTGAAGAAGCTATATTCTTAACCAAATTTGCCAGCAAAGTGAGCATTGTACACAGGCGGGACGAGCTCAGGGCGTCTAAAATTTTACAGGACCGCGCTTTTAAAAATGAAAAACTGGACTTCATTTGGGATTCCGAGATAGAGGAGATTCTTGGGAGCAAGGAAACCGGTGTAACCGGGGCAAAGCTCAAAAACACCAAGACCGGAGATATAACCGAGAAAGAAGCACAGGGTGTTTTTGTGGCAATCGGCCACAACCCAAACACACAGTTATTCAAAGGGCAGCTTGAAATGGATGAAGTCGGGTACCTCATTACCGAGAGCGGCTCCACAGAAACAAACGTGCCAGGAGTATTTGCAGCGGGCGATGTGCAGGACAACATTTACCGGCAGGCGATTACGGCTGCAGGCAGCGGATGTATGTCTGCTATAGACGCCGAGAGATTTCTCGAAGAACAAGGTGAATAAATTTAGAATATAGTTTTCAACTATATAATGGATAAATCCTCAAACGATAGCTCTAATTCTCAATCGTCCATAGGAACAAGTAGTAGCGGTTCTAATTTATACCTCATTACAACAGGCTTTGTTCTTCTGCTTTGCTTCAGTGCTTTAACTTATATTTCGCCTGAATTCTCAATACAAAAAGAAACCATAGAGAAGCCGGTTCTTCTTCTTGTCGGAATTACGATCTTCGCAGGCGTGATATATCTCGCCTATCTGTTTAAAATCCCTAAAGCTGATCTGAGAAAACAACAGCTTCTCTGGGTTATAGGGGTTGGAATAGTATTGAGGCTATTAATGCTGTTTTCCACTCCGATGTTTGAGAACGATTTTTACAGATATTTATGGGACGGAGCGGTAACCGGAAATGCCGTAAATCCCTACAAATACTCACCTAACGAAGTGATGAAAGGTAAAGATGTTCCTCAGGAGCTAGCAGAACTTGCAGGGAAATCGGGCGACATTATTGAGAATGTCAACCACCCCCATTTGAGAACTATATATCCACCTGTTGCGCAGGCCTTTTTTGCCCTTTCTTACTGGCTGGACTCATGGAGCCTTAATACATGGCGAATAATATTAATCATAATGGACATGGCAACGCTTTCCCTTATTTTCAATGCCTTGGGAATGCTTAAGCTTCCGAGTTCATTGTTAATCATATACTGGTGGAACCCTCTCTTGATAAAAGAGATATTCAACTCGGGACATCTGGATGTTTTGATCTACCCTTTTGTACTAAGCGCCCTCATTCTGGCATCGAAAAATAAATTTGTCAGATCCACCTTCAGCCTGGTTATAGCAATTGGCATCAAGCTTTGGCCGGTGTTTATTTTACCCCTTATTATTCGACCGGTATTATCAAAACCAAAACAGCTTTTGTCGCTGATTGTATTAGCCGTGGGAACACTGGGAATAATATTCCTACCTATGTATATGGCCGGGCTTGACAACAGCTCCGGACTTCTAGCTTATGGACAGAGCTGGCAGAACAACGACTCGGCGTTTAAGCTTTTAACCTATGTTTCAAAGTTCTTTCTCGAAGTACTCGGGTTTGAAACATTTCATAAATCATATATGACCAGATTCATAGTTATTGCACTTACCGGAATCTGGATTTTATACATTACGTTCAGCAAGAAATATAAAAACACAGACCTCTTTACTAAAAGCTTGTTCATAGTGGCCTTTGCATTTCTTCTGAGCCCCACACAGTTTCCATGGTACTACACATGGCTGTTGCCTTTATTAACTATCAAACCAAGATTCTCACTTTTGCTTCTGACTGCGCTCCTGCCAATGTACTATCTGAGGTTTTATTTAAAACCGAGAGATCAGTTTGATTTGTTTGTAAATGTTATTGTATGGATCGAGTTTGTTCCGGTATGGGCGCTTCTAATATGGGAGTGGCGGAAAGGTAATATCCTGAAAATTACTTCTTCTTAATCTTTTCGAGCAGTTCAGGCAATGCATTTTTAGCTGCTTCTCTTCCAATTTCTACTATCGATTTGC
>CBDUCG010000030.1:0-17126 GCA_965365595.1 uncultured bacterium | reverse complement strand
AAATTGATGAAGCAGGAAGCATCACAGAGGTCAGAATCAGATCGGTGCTTACATGCGAAACCCGTATTGGGGTCTGTGTGCTGTGTTACGGCAGAAACCTGGCAACCGGAAAGCTCGTGAATATCGGTGAAGCAGTAGGTATTATTGCTGCTCAGTCTATCGGTGAGCCTGGAACCCAGCTTACTATGAGAACGTTCCATATTGGTGGTGCTGCCAGTCAGAGAGCTGCGGAGAGCACTCTTGAGAACACTCACGAAGGTGTAATTCAGTTTAGCGGAATAAGAACTGTGCAGTCCAATGACGGTAGCCTTGTGGTTGTAAACCGTACAGGAATATTGACAGTGATAGATGACAAGGGATACGAAAGAGAAAGATATCCTGTGGCCCTTGGCGCAAAATTGAAAGTCGCAGAAGGTGATAAGGTAAAAGAAGGGCAGCTCCTTGCAGAGTGGGACCCATACACAACACCTTTCATCTCCGAATTTAACGGAACTGTAGGATTTGTCGACTTGGAGCAGGGCGTCACATTAAAAGAACAGGTTGATGAAGTAACGGGTATTTATAAAAAAGTAGTAATTGAATCGAAAAATATGGACACTCATCCCGGACTCGTAATTAACACTGACGAAGGGAAGAGCATACAATATTCACTTCCGATAGGTGCCATCATTGAGGTAAACGAAGGCGATAAGGTAAGCGCGGGAGATATTTTTGCCAAGATAGCGAGAGCTACCGCCAAGACTAAAGACATTACTGGGGGTCTTCCAAGAGTAGCTGAGTTGTTTGAGGCAAGGCTTCCCAAAGATCCTGCCGTTGTAACTGAAATTGACGGTATTGTTACCTACGGAAAAGACGTAAAAGGTAAAAGAAGAGTTGTCGTTACTCCCGAAGTTGGAGAACCCAAAGAGTACCTTGCTCCAAGAGGTAAACATATACTTGTGAGGGAAGGAGAGCAGGTTACTTCCGGTGATCAGCTTGTAGACGGGTCGGTTAATCCGCACGACATCCTAAGAATTAGGGGAGAGCGTGCTCTTACCCGCTACCTCGTTGATGAAATCCAGGAGGTTTACAGACTTCAGGGAGTTAAAATTAACGATAAACACATTGAAGCCATTGTAAGGCAGATGTTGAAAAGAGTTAGAATTAAAGACCCTGGTGATACAATTCTTCTTGTAGGAGAAGCAATTGAGAAACATGTTTTCTTTGAAGAAAACCAAAGGGTAGTAGAGCAAGGCGGAAGACCTGCGTCGGCAGAACCGCTTCTCCTTGGAATTACAAGAGCATCACTAAGCACGGACAGCTGGCTTTCTGCCGCATCATTTCAGGAAACCACTAGAGTGCTTACTGAAGCCGCATGTGAGGGAAAAGAGGACTATCTGCGCGGCCTTAAAGAAAATGTTATCATGGGAAGACTTATACCGGCGGGTACGGGGCTCCCGATTTATAGAAACATTGATGTAGAGGTTCCTGTTCTTGAAGTTCCGGTACCAACTGCGGCAGCAGTTGAAGACGAATAAAAAATAATAGGGAGCATGACCAGGTAATGGTTATGTTCCCTTAATCTTAATAAGTTTCCAACAAAAGATACAATGTCTGAAAACACTAAAACCGAAATGGATAAGGTTTACGATCCAAAGAAGGTTGAAGAAAAGTGGTATGGTGAGTGGATCGATAAAGGTTATTACAAAGCATCTACTTCAAGCGACAAACCCCCGTTCACAATCGTTATTCCACCCCCTAACGTGACAGGCTCCCTGCATATAGGGCATGCTCTGAACAATACACTTCAGGATATTTTAATTAGGTACAAAAGGATGAAGGGTTTTGACGCACTCTGGGTTCCGGGTACAGATCATGCCGGTATTGCTACGCAAATGATGGTAGAGCGAGAAGTTGATAAAGAGGGAACTTCGCGAACTGCTATGGGAAGAGAGGCTTTCCTTGAGCGTGTATGGCAGTGGAAGGAAGAATCAGGAGGAACAATTGCGCATCAGCTCCGCAGTCTTGGAGCGCTTCCTGATTGGGATAAAGAAAGATTTACAATGGATGAGGGGCTTTCAAATGCCGTAAGGAAAGTGTTTGTAGACCTTTATGATGAGGGATTGATTTATAAGGACAAGAGACTTGTTAACTGGGACCCCAAGCTTTGCACCGCAATTTCTGATCTCGAAGTTGAACAACGTGAAGTAAAGGGAAATTTCTGGAATTTTAAGTATCCGATTGAAGATAGTAATGAATTTATCACGGTAGCTACGACCAGGCCCGAAACAATGTTGGGCGATACCGGAGTTGCTGTTCATCCGGAAGACGAGCGTTACAGGCATTTGGTTGGGGAAAACGTGATCTTACCACTGGTAGGACGTAAAATTCCAATAGTTGCTGATGAATATAGCGATCCCGAAAAAGGAACGGGAGCCGTGAAAATTACACCTGCTCATGATTTCAACGACTTTGAAGTTGGAAAGAGGCAGAACCTTGAAATAATAAATATTTTTGATTCTACAGCGCATCTTAATGAAAATGTGCCTGATAAATATAAAGGATTGGATCGCTTTGAAGCCAGAAAAAAGATAGTTGAAGATCTGGAAGCACTCGGACTATTAGAAGGGATTGAGGACACGGTACACACTGTTCCCTATGGTGACAGGTCTTCTGTAGTAATTGAGCCGTGGCTGACGAACCAATGGTATGTAGATGCTGAGAAACTTGCTGTCGAGGCGATTGCCTGTGTTGAAGACGGTAGGGTTAAATTTATTCCCAAATACTGGGAGCGCACTTACTTCGAATGGCTAAGAAATATAGAGCCCTGGTGTATTTCCCGTCAGCTCTGGTGGGGGCATCAGATTCCTGCTTGGTATGGTCCTGATGGCACGGTTTTTGTAAAAACAACTGAAGAAGAAGCACTGAAAGCAGCTAAAGATCAGTTCGGCGAGGACGTTGAACTTATACGTGATCCTGATGTATTAGACACATGGTTCTCGTCAGGATTATGGCCATTTTCCACACTTGGATGGCCTGAAACGACTCCTGAGCTTAAGAAATACTATCCTACAAGCGTTCTTGTAACAGGGTTTGATATCATTTTCTTCTGGGTGGCCAGGATGATCATGCAAGGCATTAAATTTATGGACGATGTACCTTTCAAAGATATCTACATTCATGGTCTAATAAGAGACGAGAAAGGCCAAAAGATGAGTAAAACAAGAGGGAATGTAATAGATCCTCTGGAAGTGATTGATGAATTCGGCGCCGACGCTATGAGGTTCACACTAACGGCGCTTGCGACTCAAGGTAGAGATATAAAGCTCTCAATGCCTGTGATACAGGGGTACAGAAATTTCATAAACAAAATATGGAACGCTTCCAGGTTTTCAATGATGAACCTTGAGGGATACGACCCTGAACTTGTGCCTTCAGTAGCTGAGCTTTCAACATATGACAAATGGATTATCACAAAGCTCAACCGGACGGTTCAGGAAGTGGAAGAATCTTTAGAAAATTACGAATTCGATAAGGCGGCAAGCGCAATATATCAATTCTTCTGGGCTGAATATTGCGATTGGTACTTGGAACTTGTAAAGCCTGTTCTATATGGAGAAAGTGAAGCTGATAAGCAGAGGACAAGGAGCGTTTTGGTAAGAGTATTAACCACGGCTCTTGGGTTGCTGCACCCTATTGCGCCTTTTGTTAGTGAAGAGTTATATCAGCGGTTAAAGGACTTTGGTGTCAAAATAAAAGGTATCGATAACGAAATTGCCGAAAGCATAGTTCTCAGCGCTTTTCCTGAATCAAGTAAAGATGAAATATATGAAAGCGAAGAGACTGAGGTTGAGTTTGTTAAAGAAATAGTGGTTGCTGTGAGAGGATTGAGAGCGCTTGTAGGGCTTCATCCTTCTGAGAGGGTTAGTATCCTGCTATTGCCTGCAAATGATAATGTGGCGGCTCAAATAGACTGTAATCAGCACTCCATAACGAACCTTGCATCACTTTCAAGTCTTCGGATAATTAAAGGCGATAAACCCCCGAAGGCAATGGCTCAGGTAATATCAGACGTTGAAGTTTTACTCCCGGTAGAAGGACTGATTGATATCGAAAAAGAAACACAGAGGATAAACAAAGATCTTGGCAAAGTAACCAAAGATTTGGATCAAACCGAAAGAAAACTTTCCAATTCAAAATTTCTCGATAATGCGCCCGAAGATATTATCAATAAGGAAAGGCAAAAATTAGAGGAATTTTCCACCCAAAAAAAGAAGCTTGAAGACGTGTTGTCTAAATTAAAAGATATAAGCTGAGATAGATACCGGATACTTTATTAAGATCCAAACAGTCCGAGCTGTTTGTATTTGGTTTTCTTGTCCGTAAGTTCTACAGGGTAATTTCCGGTAAAGCAGGCATTACAGAAGTTCTCTCCGCCGTTTAGTTTTCTTGCAGCTTCAACAGCATTCATCACTCCTTCCATGCTGAGATATCCAAGAGTGTCGGAAGTTATGTACTTTCTAATCTCATCTGTCTCTAGTGAGTTTGCTATAAGCTCTTCCTTCAGCGGAGTGTCGATTCCATAATAACACGAAAATTTGGTAGGAGGGGAACTAATTCTCATATGTATTTCCTTCGCTCCGGCAGTCCTTATCATCTTTACAATTTTTCTGCTTGTTGTGCCCCTGACTATAGAGTCGTCAATAATTACAACCCTCTTTCCTTTTAGTACCTCTGCTATGGCATTTAATTTAAGCTTGACTCCAAAATTTCTGATTGATTGCTGAGGCTCGATGAACGTTCTGCCCATGTAGTGGCTTCTCAATAGACCAAGCTCGAGCGGAAGTCCGGACTCTTCTGCAAAACCCATGGCCGACGGGACTCCTGAATCAGGAACAGCCACGACTATATCAGCTTCCACAGGGTGTTCCCTGGCAAGTTGTCTTCCGAGCTCTTTCCTTACCTGATAGACATTTCTTCCCGTCATAAAACTATCAGGTCTTGCAAAGTATATATATTCAAAAACACAGTAAGCGTGCTTAACCTCTCCAAAGGGCTTAAACGATTCAACTCCCTCTGAGCTTACGACAATTATTTCCCCAGGCTCTACCTCTCTTTCAAAATCAGCCTCAATCAGATCAAATGCGCAGCTCTCAGAGGCAAAAACGGGAGAGTCGCCAATCTTACCCATAACCAACGGCCTGAACCCGTATGGGTCTCTCGCTGCAATCATATATTCGGGAGTCAAAAACAAGAGAGAATACGCACCTTTACATCGCATTAGCGCTTCAATAATTCTTCTTACCAGCTTTTCTTCTTTTGATTTAGCTATAAGATGAACTATTACCTCAGTGTCTGTTGTAGACTGGAATATAGCTCCCTCTCCCTCAAGTTCATCCCTTAAATTTCTGGCGTTAGTCAGGTTCCCGTTATGCGCAATGGCAAGAGAGCCTCTGAAGTAATTTATAACAATGGGCTGCATATTTTTATGCTGGCTTGAGCCTGTAGTGGAATAACGGACGTGACCGATGGCATTTTTGCCAGGCAAGCTGGCGAGAACCTCTTCGGAAAAGATATCTGAAACGAGTCCCATATCAAGATGTTTATGAAGGTTTACACCGTCGGACGTTACTATCCCGGCGCTCTCCTGTCCGCGGTGTTGAAGGGCGTGCAGTCCCAGATATGTCAGGTTAGAAGCTTCGAGGTTGTTGTATATACCAAAAACACCGCACTCTTCTTTAAGCTTAGGCATAGCTTTTTAGTATATTCTCAAATCCATTTGCCCAACTGTTATAGGCTCTGATAAGGGGATATCAATTAAGTCCTCAATATATAGTCTAGTCCCATTTACCTTGCCGATTATTTTCATTGGTAAGTCTAAACTATCTGTCAATTCTTTAAGCTTCTTAAGATTTGCTTCGTCAAGAGATACTATTGCTCTTCCCTGTGATTCTGAAAACAATATAGCATCTTTCCTCATTGATTGAGGCACTTTGATCTCAATACCCATAGGACCTTGAGGTGTAAAACACGATTCACATAAAGCCAAAGCAAGCCCACCTTCAGATAAATCGTGTGCTGACTTAATTATACCCCTCTCGGAGGATTTAAGTAAGACCTCTATTAATTTTAATTCCATATCTAAATCAAGCTCGGGAACAAGTCCGGAAACTTTTCCATGAATCTGTTTGAGATACTCACTGCCCCCGAATTCTTCTTTGGTTTCTCCAATTAGAACTATGATGTCGCCGTCTTTTTTAAACCATTGGGTAAGATGATTGTCCGTATTTTCTATCAGTCCGACCATGCCTACAGACGGGGTAGGGTATATGGCGGTTCCTTCTGTTTCATTATAAAAACTAACATTACCGCTTACTACCGGGGTGTTTAGTTTCAAACATGCGTCCCTCATCCCGTTAATAGCCTGTTCGAACTGCCACATTACGCCGGGGTTTTCCGGGCTTCCAAAATTTAGGCAGTCTGTGATCGCAAGAGGCCTTGCGCCAGAACATGCGAGATTACGTGCGCTCTCCGCAACAGCTATGGCAGCTCCGTTATAAGGATCAAGGTAGCAATATTTAGAGTTACAATTAACTGTCATGGCGACTCCCTTGGTCGTACCTTTTATTCTTACAACTGCAGCATCGGACCCGGGAAGTGTGATTGTATTTGTTCGTACCATATAATCGTACTGTTCGTAAATCCATCTTTTGCTTGCCAGTGTAGGGGAAGACAGTAATGTCAACAAGGTCGTATTCAAGTCATCGGGAACAGGTAGTGATGTCATATCAAGGTCTTTTACTTCGCTTAAATACTGAGGTTTTTCGACCGGTCTGTTGTAAGTCGGAGCCTCTTCAGAGATAAGGTTTATGGGGATTTCCGCGGCTAGTTCGTCAATATCGGTTATTACCAGTTTTCCACTATCCGTGACTTCTCCTATCACGCTGAAATCGAGATCCCATTTCTTAAAAATCTCTTCGGCAACATTCTCTTTCCCTTTTTCAACTACCATAAGCATGCGTTCCTGTGACTCAGATAGCATGCATTCATAAGGGGTCATATTTTCTTCTCTTCTCGGCACTTTATCTATTTCTATTTTAAGCCCCGTACCCGCGCGCTCGGCCATTTCAGTTGATGATGAAGTTAATCCGGCTGCACCCATATCCTGGATACCTACTACAATGCCAGTTTTAAATAGCTCAAGACAGGCTTCTAATAAAAGTTTTTCGGTAAAAGGGTCACCTACCTGAACTGCAGGCCTTTTTTCTTCCGCTTCCTTGGTAAAGGTTTCTGATGCCATAACCGCCCCGTGTATGCCGTCTCTTCCTGTCTTTGATCCTACATAAATTACAGGGTTTCCGACACCTGTAGCATATCCTTTGAATATGCCATCCGTATTCGCTATTCCGAGAGCAAATGCATTTACCAGGGGATTTCCGTTGTAGCAGTCATCGAAATAGACTTCACCGCCTACAGTAGGAATACCAATGCAGTTGCCGTAACCGGCGATTCCGTGCACAACTCCGTCTACGACAAATTTGGTTTTAGGAAGCGAAGGGTTTCCGAATCTAAGTGAATCCAATATTGCTACGGGCCTTGCTCCCATAGTGAAGATATCTCTTAAAATACCTCCGACTCCAGTGGCGGCACCCTGATAGGGCTCAATAAATGAGGGATGGTTATGGCTTTCCATTTTAAATACAGCGCACAGTCCGTCTCCGATATCAACTATTCCGGCGTTTTCCCCAGGACCCTGGATAACAGCTTTTCCTTCGGTCGGTAGACGTTTAAGGTGTACACTTGAGCTCTTGTATGAACAATGCTCAGACCACATAGCGGCAAGAATCCCAAGCTCTGTAATGTTGGGTTTTCTTCCTAAAGCATTTACTATTTTGTTATATTCTTCTTCTGTTAGCCCATGATCCAGGGCAGTTTGTAGATTCGGCATATCAAATTCATCTCTTGTTGCATTAATATACCTGTAATTTGTGCCAGATTATATTGTGTTGCGACTATTTGTTTGAAAAATATTGCAAATACTACATTATTATTTCTTATGCGATATTTATTTGTTATATTAAATATTTTATGAATGATTAGCTTTGTAGTTCCTTCTAATGATCTTCTTTCTCAGGAAAAGTCAGAAAAAAAGTGGTCCGCAATTAATTTTGTAAAATCTTGTATTGGGGTGTATCCGCCTAGCTATTGTATATTGGTTTTTCGCCTTGTATCCTTACTAAGATTAACATTAATCGGATAAATTTATGCGGGAACAAGAGATAACAAATATTAAGGATTTGAGTCCGAAAGAAATAGAAAAGTTTGTTCTGGATAATGACTTGCAACCTTTTAGGGCCAGACAAATCAGCAAATGGCTTTATAAAAAAGGAGTAGATTGCTTTGATGAAATGTCCGATCTCTCAAAGGACTTTAGAGACCTGCTGGATTTTTCATTCTCAATAAAACCTTCTCTTGAACTGGTTCAGGAACAGGTATCTATAGATGGAACAAAAAAATATTTATTCAAGCTAGCCGACGGTAATCAGATTGAGAGTGTTCTTATTCCGGAAAAATCCAGAAAGACTCTGTGCATTTCCTCTCAGGTAGGGTGCGCGCTCGGCTGCACATTCTGCATGACGGGCACTGTCGGGAAAATTAGAAACTTAAAGCCCTCTGAAATCCTTGATCAGTATATGATGGTAAACCAGTACAATGAAAACAGTATTACCAATATTGTTTTCATGGGTATGGGCGAGCCACTTGATAACTTGGACAATCTTGTGAAAGTTATTAATGTTTTAACCGACCAGAACTACTTAGCCCTTTCTCCGAAGAGAATCACAGTTTCTACTTCCGGGCTGGTGCCGCAAATAAAAAAGCTGGGGGAGCAGGTATCTGTTAATCTCGCTGTATCCCTAAATGCTCCAAGAGATGAGCTCAGGGATGAGATAATGCCTATCAACAAAAGGTATCCTATTTCGGAACTTCTGAAAGCAAGTGTGAATTTTCCGGTACCAAACAGAAAATATTTGATGTTTGAATATGTGCTCTTGAAAGGTGTAAACGATTCAGATAGCGACGCACACACGCTAGGCAGGCTTCTCCAGGGAATAAAGTGCAAAATAAATGTTATTCCTTTTAATGAAGCGTCTCCTCTCCCTTATAAGTCACCGGACTGGGAAAGAGTCCTAAAATTTCAGGACATTTTAATATCCTACAGGATAAATGTCAGAATAAGAAAAAGCCGGGGTAGTGATATTCTCGGGGCATGCGGTCAACTAGCCGCCACATATCCATCAATTAAAGTTAAACAGGTTCAGGCACAAAGTTAGTTATTAATATTCAGGAGTATTATAGATAATATGACCGGCTCAGAAATCAGAGAATTATTTCTAAAATTTTTTGAAGAAAATAACCATACCATAGTCAAAAGCTCGTCTCTTATTCCCAAGAGTGATCCTACTCTTCTTTTTACAAACGCCGGAATGGTGCAGTTTAAGGATGTGTTTCTGGGTTTGGATAAACGTTCTTACAAAAGGGCTACTTCCGCTCAAAAATGTGTAAGGGCAGGTGGTAAGCATAACGATTTAGAGAATGTCGGTCATACAGCAAGGCACCATACGTTTTTTGAAATGCTCGGCAACTTTTCTTTTGGTGATTACTTTAAAAAAGAAGCAATAGAATTCGGCTGGAAGCTTATGACCGAAGTTTACAAACTACCTGTTGAAAAACTTTGGATTACTGTTTTTAAAGAAGATCACGACGCCTCTGAACTATGGCAAAAAGTAATCGGACTACCTCAAGATAGAATACTTCGAATGGGGGAGAAAGATAACTTCTGGTCTATGGGAGATACAGGCCCATGCGGACCTTGTTCGGAAATTTTAATAGATCAGGGGGAAGAGTTTAGCTGTGGTAAAGAGACATGCGCTCCAGGTTGTGAATGCGACCGTTATCTTGAGCTATGGAACCTTGTGTTCATGCAGTTTGACCGGGACTCAAATGGAAAAATGACACCACTGCCCAACCCAAGCATCGATACGGGGATGGGGCTTGAAAGAATTACGGCTGTGCTTCAGGGAGTTAAGAGTAACTATGAAACCGATCTCCTAAGGGGTGTTATAGCTAGAGTGGAAGAGATATCTGGTAAAAGTTACGGGCAGAATGATAACTATGATGTCTCCATGAGGGTTATAGCGGACCATGCACGCGCTGTTACTTTTCTGATCTCTGATGGCGTATTCCCATCAAATGAAGGTAGGGGATATGTGCTCAGAAGAATATTGAGAAGAGCTGTTCGACACGCTAAAATGCTTGGAATTGAAGAGCCGTGCCTTTATAAAATTACCAGCAGGGTTAAAGATATAATGAAGGACGCTTACCCTGAGCTTGAGGAAAATATTGCTTTTGTAGCCGAAGTTGTTAAAAACGAGGAAGAAAGATTTTTTGAAACCATAGACAGAGGGTTGGAGCTGCTTAAAATTGAGATTGACAAGCATAAAGCTGAAAAAATCATACCGGGTGATGTTGTCTTCAAACTCTACGACACATTCGGGTTTCCTGTCGATTTAACAGAGGACATTGCGAGTGAGGCGGGTCTCGTTCTCGATTTTGCAGGATTTAAAAAGGAGATGGAACAGCAAAGAACTCAATCCAGAAAAGCCTGGAAGGGTGACTCTGAGGATGAATTTGAATCGCTTTATAAAGAGTTTGTTTCAGGTGGGCTAACTTCTATTTTTACGGGTTACGATAAAACCTCAGATGCCGGAAGGATTAAGGCACTTATAAAGAACGGAATGTTGGTAGATAGTGCTGAGGAAGGGGATGAAGTTCAGCTGATAGCCGACCAGACTCCATTTTACGGAGAATCGGGTGGTCAGGTCGGAGACAGGGGCACAATTGAGGCTGAGAAAGGTTTCGCCCAAGTTTCTGATACTAAAAAACCGCTCCCAGGGATAATTGTTCATCATACGGTAATAAAAAAAGGCACTCTTTGGGTAGGGGACAAAGTTGAATTAAAAGTCGATGAAAAATTCAGGTACGGTGTGGAATCTCACCATTCAAGCACTCACATACTGCATGCTGTGTTGAGAGAAGTGCTTGGAACTCACGTTGGCCAGGCGGGTTCGCTGGTTGCTCCCGGTAGATTAAGGTTCGACTTCACACATCATTCCGCTATCGATGTTAAAGACTTACGCAAGATGGAAGAGATAATTAACGAAAGGATAAGATGGGACGATAACGTAATAATTGAGACTGATGTCTCATATGATGACGCGATCAAGCGAGGTGCGATGGCGTTTTTTGAGGAGAAATACGGAGATAAAGTTAGGGTTGTTAGTATTGGAGATTACAGTGTGGAGCTTTGTGGAGGAACTCATCTGGATTCATCCGGTGAAGCGGGTCTGTTTAAAATTGTTTCCGAGGGAGCATCTTCGGCCGGAGTAAGAAGAATAGATGCCCTAGCAGGTAAATCAGCCTGGGACTTTATTAGAGGCAAAGAAGAAACTCTAAACGAGGCGTCACAATTATTAAGAGTGCCGGAATCTGACGTTATTTCCAGACTCAAAAAGCTGTTAGAAGAAAATGAAGCAGTAAAAGCAGAGCTTGATACATACAAGGATAAAGCACTCAGCGAAAAAGCCGGAGATCTGATGGATAACATCAAAGACGTAAACGGTACAAAAGTACTGTCAGCAGAAATATCAGGGGCGGACGCGGGGCAGTTAAGAAAAGTCTGGGATGATGTTAAAAGCAAGCTTGATTCAGGCATTGCGGTGCTTGGTAGCAGGGCCAACGGTAAAGCGTTTATCCTGATTGGTGTAACAAAGGATTTAACCAAAAAATATCATTCGGGAAATATGGTTAAGCAGCTTGCCCCAATTATCGGAGGCAGGGGCGGGGGCAAGCCGGATTTGGCGCAAGCCGGGGGAGACAATCCGGATAATCTGGATCGGGCATTAAGTAAAGCGTACGATTTAGTAAATGCGGCGTAGTAGTATTGCGATCTTGGATTAGAAATTTTCACTTATTCCTTTTTCTTTTAAAACACCTTTCATTTTTTTAAGTGCCGCGTTTTCTATTTGTCTGACCCGTTCTCTTGAAATATTATATTTCTCTCCAAGCTCTTCCAGCGTTAGAGGTTTGTCAGATAATATCCTGTTTTCAATGATAAAACGTTCTCTGTCCTTTAATACTTTAAGAGCATCTACCATCCCGCTTTTTACGATATCGTCCTCTTCAGCCTTGGTTATTAGCTCTTCCTGGTTCACGTCGTCATCCGCTAAAAAATCCATGTGAGATAGCTCGGTATCACCTTTAATTTCCGCATCGAGGGAGAAATCCTTGCCTCCCATTCTCTTGTCCATTTCTATGACAGCCTGATTGGAAACATTGAGCTTGTCTGCAAGCTCTTTATAGTCTTCCGCGCTTAGATTGCCGTCTCCCAATTCCAATTGATTTTTTGTTGACCGTAGTTTGTAAAATAATTTTCTTTGTGCCTGAGTAGTTCCCACCTTAACAAGACTCCAGCTTTTGATGATATAGTTTTGAATGTAAGCCCTAATCCACCATACCGCATATGAGATAATTCTGTAACCTTTATTAGGGTCAAATCCCTTAACTGCTTGCATGAGACCTATATTTCCTTCCTGGATAAGATCCATGGTGTTTAAACCGTAATTTTTGTACTCGTTTGCTACTTTGACAACAAATTTGAGATTAGATGTAACAAGTTTTCTGGCAGCGTCCAAGTCACCGTCATTTTTATATTTCATTGCAAGCTCGTATTCTTCCTCGCGGCTTAAGACCGGATAATTGCTTAGCTCGGCCATGTATCTCTGAAGCGAAGTAGTATGAGCGGGAAGTAGGTTACCCGGCTGCTTCTTTTCCTCAGTTTTCTTGTTTATATCGGATTTTTTAGACATTTTGTGAGCCGAAAAACTTTATTAATCACATTTAGTATACGTTTTGTCACTATTCTAATCAACCGGCTATATTCGTTTCATTCTGCAAATCTTCAAATTGTTCAACATTGGTAGTAAAATATGCTTGACTGATTATGTTCATCTGTTAGAATGTTGTGCTTAAAGTTCTGAGCTTAGTTTTCGGTTCCGGAGTAGCTCAGCTGGCAGAGCGGGTGACTGTTAATCACTAGGTCGGGGGTTCGAATCCCTCCTCCGGAGCCAATCGTTATAAGTCCTACAATCTACCATCAAATCGAATGGTTTTCTTAAAGTATATCGAAGGGTTACACCTTCTAATTCCAAGTTCGAAAACACTAAATTAATAAGTTTCCTTTTTTGCTCGATATTCGAACTTTCAAACAGTTCATATGCTTTCGATGCAAGAGAAAGTACAGTGTTAACAGTTAGTTTAAAGTTTTGGTCTGCTTTCAGGTAGTTCTTTATTCTCTCGGCATAATTGAATTGTTTGTTTTTAAGTTCTCTACATTTTTTGTCATAGTCATCAGTAGTAATACTCTGAGAATGAGTTTACTCAGATTATGCCTTACTGGAGATGAAATTAGCTGAATATAGATTGAATTTGAACGAACCTGTGGCAAAATTGATCGAAGTGACATGTGGCTACGTTGAGGCCATTTTGTTAACCGAGCTGCTCAAGAAGGTTCTCGAACATAACCCTAATGAGGAAAGGTTTGGAAAGTAAGTAATAAAAAATATAAAAAGCAAGTAGATTCTATATGCGTAATCTGCTAATAGAAATTGCCATAGACATTATGTTTGGTCTGATTATCGTGATCTATTTTATAAAATAAATATCATCAAGTCCCTGACATCCCAATTAAAATTACTGGTTCTGTTATCTATACAATTACAAACTCAATACATCTTATTTTGAAGTCGTCTTAATGTGTAAATTATGCTATTATGGTTTTATTAACTCGAGTTAACGGTCAGAGCTAAGTTGAAAACATTCAACTCTTTCAACGAGATCCGTTCGTTCGTCTTGTCTATTAGGGCTTTCTGGTATTCAATACGATCGAGCTACTGGTTTTTACCCGCCCTAATGGTGCTGTCTGCCATCATTTTGTCGTTTCTAATGTTGTATATTGATTTTAGAATCGTCAAAATGGACTGGATAGAGTCCTTTGAATGGTTCACTTTTAAAACACCCGAAGGCGCCCGCTCTCTCCTTTCTACGGTAGCGGGTTCGATGATTACTGTTGCCGGTGTCGTATTCTCCATATTGATCGTGGCGCTTACGCTCGCGTCGGGTCAATTCGGTCCCAGATTGCTTGAGAACTTTATGCGTGACAGGGGGAATCAAGCTGTTCTAGGCACATTTATCGCAACATTCGTCTATTGCTTGTTGCTTTTGCGTACCATAAGGGGAGGGGACAGCTCCTTTATTCCGCAACTATCAGTTACGGTTGCATTATTACTCGCGATATTTAGTATCAGCGTATTTATATATTTTATAGATCACGCTGCAACATCGATTCAGGCCTCAAATGTTATAAATGGAGCGAATAGAAATTTAGATAATATAATAGAAGAGCTGTTCCCCGAAAAAACCGGGTATGGGAAAAAGGACTTGGTTTCGTGGTGGATTGCATCTGGAGAATTACCATCTGATTTCAGAGAGAATTCCAGACCTGTAGTAGCCCCGTCAAGTGGTTATGTGAGGGTTGTTGATAATCACGGGTTAATTGAACTATCTACCTCCAAGAATTTAATACTCAAAATAGAGCATAAACCCGGTGATTTTGTTGTTAAGGGAATGCCCCTTGTTTATATATGGCCAGGACATGAAATTGATGATGAGATGAAAAGCGACATCAAGGGTTCATTCATACTGGGTAAGAAAAGAACCAGCGAACAGGATGCTGAGTATGCTATAGACCAGCTTGTCGAAATTGCCGTAAGGGCTTTGTCCCCTGGTATTAACGACCCATTTACGGCTATTATGTGCATTGATAACCTTACATCCGCACTTTGTAAAGTAGCCGGGCGGAGAATTCCCTCGGCTTACAGATACGATGAGCAAAACCAACTCAGGGTAATCGCCAAGGCCACGTCTTTTGCAGACCTTGTGGATTCCTCCTTCCATCAGATACGTCAATACGGTAAAAGCAGCACATCTGTAACAATCAGGCTGTTGGAGGCTATAGCTGTGATAGCGGGAGCTGTTTCAAGAGAAACTGACAAGGAAGCGCTACTCCGCCATGCCAGAATGATAAAACGTGGGAGCGATAGCAGCTTGCCTGAGGAGTTAGACAGAAAGGATGTTGAGGACCGTTACGCAAAGGTCTTGGAATTATTAGGAGAAAAAGAGAACTTAGATTTGATAAGAAATGTTTAGTCTTATTATTAAAAAGAAAATCGGCTTAAGTTTATCTTGAGCGGGCTTTAGCAGTAATATGCTCATCTTTCTTTAAACCTTTTTTAAAAAGATCGGCACCAAAGTTCTTTCTGATGTGCTGTTCTAATTCCACCATGCTATGCAACGCTTCCGATCCCGCACAGGGTTGTGAATCACATCTATCTTTGAACTGTCAAGCCCCTTGAGGGTGGTCCAACTTTTAAGTTAGAGTTTTGTTAGAAAACCTTATATAGAATGTCAGGAGCATGCCTACTAAGATTCTAAATTTGTACTGCACCCCTTTTGTCAACTTATCTTTTAGTGATAAACTAATTGCGGTTAGGTGCTTGAGCTGGGAAAGTGACCCTAGGTTGAATCGTGATCCACTCGAGCTATGCAGGTTGGAGCTGTGTTGAAGATCGTGAATGAGTCAATCAATCGGAAGCCTACGTTGGATTTCATGGTTAAGGATTCGGATTTGTGGGTTCGCAGGGGAGTTTTAGCATTATTTGCTGTGCTCATATTTGCGAATCTTCCCGCTGCTTTTGCACAATCTACATGCCCCGGTATTCAGATTAATATTCTGGGAATCAGAAACAGCACTGGTACGGTAGATTGCGCTCTTTTCGAGTCGTCAGCTGGTTTCCCTCATGAGTTTCTCCACTCTGCAACGAATGTCATGGTAATAAAAATTCGTGATGCAGAAGCACGTTGCAACTTTGAGGACATCCCGCCGGGAACTTATGCGATTGCCGTCATCCATGATGAAAATATGAACGGCAAGCTGGACACAAGGTGGCCGGGGACCCCGACGGAAGGCTACGGTTTTTCAAACGATGCAAAGGGCTTTCTCAGCGCGCCTTCGTTCTCTGCCGCCAGCTTCCAATACGACGGGCAAAACCTGGATCTTACGATCAGTTTGCATTATTGAAAGCCTAACGCTATTGGAAAAAAATCGAAGATCTTATACTGCTCCCCATTAAGAACAGAGTATAGTTAAGTTGGGAAAATGCTTAATAAAAAAGATTCGGGGGGAACAATTATACAACTAATCAAATATAAATAAAACATTTTAGACCTAGTTATTATTAAGCTTTACTCAAAAACTGTATCTAGTATTTAAGAGACTTGTAGCTTCTTTTAATTGGTTAGAATCCATTGCAAAATACTTAATAAAAGTATCAAATGGAAAGCAATTCTTTTGCTGAATGTGTGATTTTACGCATTAGATTATGCAATTTTTGAGTTCGAAGTGTATCAACTAACCCGACCAATGTTTTAAATATGTTACAAACTTTGTAAATTAGCTCCTTAATCGTGGCTACACTTATAGTTGAAATTAGCCAATATTTCTAAAGCTTTTGTTAGATAATCCCCTAGATCGAAATACTTAATAGTAGTTCTAATGTCGGTATGTCCCAAAATTTCTTTAACTGCGATAATGCTAACTCCATTTTCAGCCATGCGTGTAGCAGCTGTATACCTTAAACCATAAAATACAAAGTTTTGTATATTGGCTTTTCTTCGTGCTGTAGCAAATGTTCTTATCAAAGCACTGTGTGTTTTTGCACTATGTGGTTCACCAAGGTTCGTCACAAAAAATGACCTTATTTTGTATTTTTAAGCTTCTGTTCTAATATAAGTTTTCGTAACTGATTGGATATTGGAATCTTTCTACATTTCTTGCTTTTCGATACTTCAGCACTGAGGTTTTATCAATTCCTTCTCTAGGGCGGGCTACCTTCTTGGTAATTGCAACCTAAACCAAGCTTGACTTATTATTATATAACTGCTACGATCAGCATATCCAATACGAATACTAT
>CBDUCG010000029.1:0-18061 GCA_965365595.1 uncultured bacterium | reverse complement strand
CAACTTCCTCATCTGTATCCGGATCGCCTATCTTGATTTCATAACCGGGGGCTTCTTTCCCGCATGAACCTACTCTGAAAACCTCTCCAGGACGCATCCAAGTGCACTGACCAATCTCAGTCAGTCCATAGCCTTCCATAAATTTTATATTAAATCTTTCCATAAACTCTTCTATAATATCGTGTGGCGCGGGAGAACCCAGAACCAGTTTCACTTTATGCTGTTTCTCCTCGGGAACAGTAGGAGTGTTCCACATGAAATACGAAATTGTGCCGACCAGGTTGAACTTGGTTACTCCGTAATCGACCATCCATTTCCAGAAGTTACTAGCACTATATTTCTCTTCAACAACAGCTTTTGCTCCCATGATAAGTGCCGGATAGACGGTCATAACCATTGCATTAGAATGAAACAGCGGAAGACATGTGAAACATACATCCTTTGGACCAACATCCATAATCTGGGCATAGTTGTAAGCGCTTGAATAATCGGCCGCACATGGTCTTACTACACCTTTTGACCGACCTGTGGTGCCGGAGGTATACATAAGCCGGGCATGATCAACAAATGTTATATCTTCTTTGGGTTCTGTTGTTTTCTGGGGGGTGATAAACTTATTAAACGAAATCATCTTCTTAAAGTTAAAACCGTGTTTATCAAATTTGTGGGAACCTTCTCTGGTCCATACAATTACATTTTTCAACTGAGGAATTTTCTTTGCGATCGGCGGCATGCGCTCCAGATACTCTTCAGCTATAAAAAGCGCTATAGAATCGGAACTGTCTAAAATGTACTGAAGGAAATCCATTTTATAGCCGGTATTAATGGGAACCATGACAGCACCCATTTTCAAAATACCAAACCAGGTTATTACATAGTCGTCTGAATTAGGCATATATACCGCAACCTTATCTCCTTTTTTAATACCCATTTCAATGAGGCCGTTTGCAACTTTATTTGCGAGTTTATTTGTTTGGTAAAAACTTATGGGGTTTTTATTGCCAAACTGGAGAAACGGTTTTTTGCCGAGCTTCTTGGCCTGCTCTTTTAATACTTTCGGAAGAACCCAGTTTTTCTTGTCATGTTTTGTGTACCATTCAACATCGAACTTAGCGTTTTCTCTCTTGTAAGTTATCGGGTGTCTGAGATCCCTGATTTTTTTCTTGGAAGTTTTAGAAGCCATGTGGATCACCTCATTTAGTGAATTGCGTTAAATGCGACAAGTAGAAAATTTATTTTCTATTGTTAACAAAGTCAATTTAAAGACTACTTAAATATTTCCTCATTCTCATCTCTATCTTCATCTTCTTCCTCATTTTCTGCATTCTTTTTCTTTCCGAAGATCCAGGCGACCAAAATACCCAACTCATAGAAAACAATTATAGGCACAAACATCAGCATCATGGATATCGCATCCGTAGTCGGAGTTAATATTGCCGCTATCATGGCGCTTATGATTATTGCATATTTTCTTTTTTCTCTTAACCATTTGCTTGTAACAACGCCGACTCTGGCCAATATAAAAATTATTAGAGGAAATTCAAATACTAGACCGAAACCAAAGATGAGTGCCATCAGGAAAGAAAGAGCTTCACGAATTGTGGGAAAGGCTTTTACATATTCAGAAGAATACTCATTTAACAAGAATTTAAAGGCCGGTGGAGATGCTATGTAATAGCAAAATGCTGCTCCCGCAGCAAAGAAAAGAGAACCGAACAGTATGAATGGAACTGCAACCTGTTTTTCTTCTTTATAAAGAGCGGGACCTATGAACTTCCAGGCCTGATACAAAATGAAGGGTACTGCCATAAAAACTGCAGCGAGGAATGAAACTTTCAAATACGTCGTGAAACCCTCCGCGGGACGCGTGAAAATCAGTGAGCTGCCTTCCGGAAGGTTTTCAATAAGAGGCTTCATTAAAAAATCGAAAAGTTCGTTTGAGAAATAGTAAGCTGGAACAAACAATATTGCTACAGCCAGAAGAGACCACAATAGTCTCATGCGCAGCTCCGTCAGATGATCCAGAAATGACATTTTTTCTTCGTTCATAAGATTGGGCAAAAGATTAACTTAATACAGTCGGGTTCTCAATTGTCATAGCATTGATATATTCCCTGATATTTTTATATTGTTTTTACCGCTATTTTCCACTACGCATTTGCTAACATCAAATTGACAACAATTCATAGCTCGCATATATTGTTATGCCGTTATAATACCCCCAAATTATTCTCGGAGGAAAAATTGAAAGTACTAATAACTGACGGTATGGCTAAGGACGGTCTTGAGATCCTTGAGGCTGCCAAAGAACTCGAAATTGATGCAAGAGAAGGTATCACCAAAGAAGAATTGATGGAAATAATCGGCGATTTTGACGCTGTTATAATAAGGAGTGCCACAAACTTAACTGCCGACCTTATTGAAGCTGGAACGAACCTTAAGGCAATAGGAAGAGCAGGTATAGGTGTTGATAACGTAGATGTAGAGGCCGCAACCAAAAAGGGAATAGTGGTCATGAATACCCCTGAGGCCAATGCTATCACAACAGCTGAGCACACTATCACGCTCATGCTATCTCTCGCCAGAAGAATCCCTGAAGCGCACGCTTCGCTAAAAGCCGGAAAATGGGAGAGAAGCAAGTTTAAAGGCATTGAGATATATGGTAAAACTCTTGGCTGCATAGGCCTTGGCAACATTGGAAAACTCGTTGCAGAACGAGCCATGGGGTTAAAGATGAACGTGATAGCCTACGATCCGTTTCTAACACAGGAAGCAGCGGACAAACTCGGCGTAGAGCTTGTTTCGCTGGATGAGCTTCTTGGCAGTGCTGATATTATCACAATACACACACCTCTAACTCCAGAGACAAAGGACCTTATAAATAAAGATACATTTGAAAAAACTAAACCAGGCTTGATTATCATTAACTGCGCAAGAGGCGGAGTTATCAACGAACAAGACATCACAGATGCTGTAAAAGAAGGTAAAATAGCAGGAGCTGCTTTTGATGTATATACAAGCGAGCCGCCTGCTGAGAACAATCCTATATTAACTATTGATGAAAACATAGTATTGACACCACACCTGGGAGCTTCCACTGCTGAGGCTCAAACTAAAGTAGGGCTAGCTATTGCAGAGCAGATTGTAGATTTCCTTGTAAATGGAGTTGTAAACAATGCTGTGAATATGCCATCGGTCAGCCTTGAAGTACTATCTGTAATGAAGCCCTATCTCAATCTGGCGGAAAAGCTGGGAGCATTGCAGGGCCAGCTTAACAAAGGCGCGATAAAAGAAGTACACGTCGAATATGATGGAGAAGTATCAGAATTAGAAACTGCACCGATTACAGTCGCAGCTCTGAAGGGGTTTTTGACTCCTATGATGAGCACAGTTGTGAGTCACGTGAATGCTCCTGTAATAGCTAAAGAAAGAGGTATAAAGGTTGTCGAATCAGTATCATCTGAACCAAAAGACTACACCAGCTCTATTACGCTTAAGGTCAAGACAAAAGAAGGGGTACATCACATTACAGGGACAATTTTTGGAAAAGAGGAACCTCGAATTGTAAACGTCGACGGTGTTACAATTGACATAGTACCCGAAGGGCATATGCTGGTTAGCGAGAACAAGGACAGACCAGGCTTTATCGGTTCAATGTGCTCACTTCTTGGCGATAACGATGTAAACATTGGACGACTTCACCTTGGACGTGAAGCAATTGGAGGAAGAGCGATCGTATTTACGAGTGTAGATTCCCCCGTTTCACAAGAGGTAATAGAACAAATATCAAATCTATCCGATATTATTTCGGTTACACAGGTTAAATTCTAAATGATAGATCTTTTGAGCCACCCCCAGGGGGTTAAAGATTATATTCCCGAAAAAGCTGAAGAGCTGAGGAGAATTGAAGAAGGTCTTCTTGAAGAATTTTCCAGATGGGGATACAGAAAAGTTATAACTCCCCTGTTTGAATATTTGGGACCTCTGTCAGTGGGTCTTGGAGAAGAGCTGAAAAGCAAGATGATGAAGTTCGTTGACCCATCAACAGGTGAGATTGTTGCGCTTAGACCGGATATCACGCCACAAATTGCAAGAATAGTTTCCACACAGCTAGTAGATCCATCTTCCCCTCTGAGATTATGTTATAACGGAAGAGTTGTCAGGTTTGAGGAAAAAGGAAGCGGTAAGGAAAGAGAAATTTTCCAAGTCGGTTGTGAGCTGATTGGTCTAAACTCTGCCGAAGCAGATGCAGAAATAATTGCGCTCGGAATCAAATCTCTTGGCAAATCAGGCATTAAAAAGCTGGTTTTGGATATTGGTCATACCGGAATTTTAAGAAATTTGCTTGCAAAGACAGGCGATGTCAGACCAGATATAGAAGAAGCAATTAAGAAGAAAGACCAGGAAGCTCTAGAAAAAGCATTGAGAAAATCCAAGGCTAGTAAAAATGTAAAAGACGCTATAAAACGCTTGCCCATGCTTTACGGAGGAAGGGATGTTCTCGAAGAAGCTAAAAAGATTACTTCTATCAAAAAATATATTAAAGAACTTGAAAGTGTATTAAGCGTTGTTGATGATTACAACCTAGACTGTGAAGTGAATGTAGACCTTACTGAACTGAGGGGTTTTAATTATTACACCGGAGTAACATTCGAGATATTATCACAGGTACTGCCTTCGCCACTAATTAGGGGCGGAAGATATGATGAGTTAATGGGCAAGTACGGCTATGAGTCCCCTGCCACTGGATTTGCGGTAGACGTAGAATCTCTGTTGGACTTTTCTAAAAACAATAATGAAAACAACCAGATACATTTTGTTGTAATACCCAAACGCCCATCACTCAGGCGTGAAGCCATTCATCTCACTGAGTGGCTCAGATCTAGCGGCTTTAAAGTAATTCTGGACTTAAACCTTAGCCCTAAGCAAAAGGAGCTTAGAATCAAAGAAAACCGCACCTCAAACTTTTACGGCGTAATACTTCTTGAGACTCCGAGAAAATTGAAATTAATAGAATCCAGAAGAGGCTCGAGCAAAGAGTTCTCCAACCTCGAAGAACTACTTAAAGGGGGAATTTAGAATGCCAAACGTAGTTGTTATTGGCGCTCAGTGGGGAGATGAAGGCAAAGGCAGGATTGTCGACCTCATATCTGAAAAGGTAGACATTATCGCTAGATATCAGGGCGGTAACAATGCCGGCCACACTATTGTTATCGGTGATGAAAAGATTGTACTGCACCACCTACCCTCAGGTATTCTGAGGAAAGACAAACTTTCTGTAATTGGAAATGGTGTCGTAGTAGACCCTAAAGTGCTGCTTCAGGAAATACATGAATTAATTTCAGCAGGATATCCGGCAGATGAGACAAATCTTAAAATAAGTGACCGTGCTCACATAATCATGCCCTACCACAGAGCAATTGACCTTGCACGTGAATCTATGAATGGAGACGGGAAAATTGGAACTACAGGGAGAGGAATTGGACCTGTATATGAGGATAAAGCAGCCAGGAGAGGTATAAAGTTTGCCGATCTCATAGACGCAGACTCACTTGCCACAAGATTGAAAGCGGTCCTTGAAGAAAGAAACCTTTATTTGACCAATGTGCTTGGTGGAGAACCAATTGATTTTGATGAAATATACGAGGAATACTCTCAGTATGGAAAAGAACTGAAGAAGTTCTCATGTGATGTGTCTACTCTTCTTAACGACTCCATTCTAAATGGTAAGAATATACTCTTTGAAGGCGCTCAGGGAGCTTTGCTGGATATAGATTTTGGAACTTATCCTTATGTTACATCTTCAAGTTCTGGATCTGGGGGCGCTTCAACGGGAACCGGTGTAAGCCCTACTACTATAGATACTGTTTTAGGTATAGCCAAAGCCTATGCAACAAGAGTCGGCGAAGGACCATTCCCAACAGAAATTTCCGATGAACTGGGAGAAAAGCTAAGAGAAGCGGGCGGAGAATTTGGAGCTACCACAGGAAGGCCCAGAAGATGCGGCTGGTTTGACGCTTTCGCTATGAGATACGCGGCCCAGATAAACGGCATATCCTGGATTGCTCTTACCAAGCTTGATGTGCTTTCGGGTTTTGACGTTATAAAGCTCTGTGTTGGCTATAAACATAAAGGCAATGATCTAACCTCTTTTCCATCAACTTACCAGGTGCTGCAAGAAGTTGAACCAATATATATTGAGATGGAAGGTTGGCAGGAAGATATATCTCAGGCCAAGGACATTTCCGAGCTTCCGGTTCAGGCAAGAAATTATTTGCAAAAATTAGAGGAAATATCGGGTGTGCCTATTTATACAGTCTCACTCGGCCCTTCACGTGAAAAGATAATATTTCTTCATGATCTCTTTTCGTAGTAGAATCAGTCAAATTCCATTTCCCTGATCCAATAACCCATCCCGGGTTTCCAGTCTTCAATGCGTACAGCATCAACAACATTCAGGAAGTAATCTCCAGTGGGTTGAAACTCTTTTCTGAATATACCGACAACTCTTACGAAGTCGCCTTCTTGTATCGGCACATCCCCTTTGGCATAAACGTCTACACCAGTTCCCATTCTATCAGCCAAGATGAATGTGGTATATGTTTCAGGTACTCCGTTTGTATCTTCATTTTGAGCGGTTTGTACTTTGAGATCCCAAACTTTTCCAATTAAGGAAACCCCAGCGCTAGTGTACGCCTGTCTGTTAGAAATCAGATTAGCAATACTGATAGTTTGAGAAGATATTGATGTATCAGGGTCTTTCCATTGACGGTTACAAGACAGGGAACCAAGCATAAAAACTAGTATTGCAATTGATAACCATAAATTTCTTTTCATTTTAACCTCCGACTAATACGGGCCATAGATAATATAACAATATTTATGTTAATCCTTAGTTTCATAGGCTTCAATTATTTTTCTGACAAGTGGATGTCTAACTACGTCTTTCTTTGAGAAATATACAAATGATATACCATCAATTTTCTTTACCAGTGACTCAGCTTCAAGAAGTCCGGACTTATCGTCTCCCGAAAGGTCGATTTGTGTGGTGTCCCCTGTAATTACAGCTTTTGAATTAAATCCCAGCCTTGTTAAAAACATTTTCATCTGCATTGGAGTCGTATTCTGTGCCTCGTCCAGCACTACAAAGGCATCGTTTAGCGTCCTGCCCCTCATAAAGGCCAGCGGGGCTACTTCAATAGCGTTTTTCTCGATCAATCGTGAAGCCTTTTCATAATCCATCATATCGTACAAGGCATCCAGAAGAGGTCTTAAATACGGGTCCACCTTTTGCGAAAGATCCCCAGGAAGAAACCCTAGTTTTTCTCCTGCTTCAACGGCTGGTCTGGTTAGGATAATACGGTTGACTTCTCTATTTACAAACGCAGATACGGCCATAGCCATTGCAAGGTAGGTCTTCCCGGTTCCCGCAGGTCCTACTCCAAAGACAATATCGTGCTTTCTTATTGATTCTATATATAGTTTTTGTGTCAGACTCTTTGGAGCAATGATCCTTTTCCGGGTTGAAATACAGACTGTATCCAGGAAAATATCCTCAAGCTGTATGTTATTTTCGTCGACTATTCTTGCCGCAAGCTCCAGGTCACCCGGATCAAGAGAATATCCCTTTTCCATTAGTGCATAAATTTTGGTGAGGAATTTATAAGCCGATTCAACTTCTTCATTCTCCCCTTCAAGACTTAATTTTCCGCCTCTGGAATGGATCCTGATACCATAAAGATTCTCAATTTCCTTAAGGTTCTCATTATGCTGACCGTAAAGCTCTCTTATAATATTATTATCCTCAAATTGAATATCCCTACTTATACTGTTTTCGAATCCCATTGTATCTTGCATAGTGGAATTAACTATCCTCCTGATAGATAATAAAGAAATTTAATATTCCTGATGTACTTGTAAAAGTTTGAAAGTAAGTAAACGTCATATGGATTGGTAGCATTAAATATTCAGTTTACCATGCCGGACAAAAAATGAAGTGTGTATTTATAATTCAATTTCATATATTTATCTAAGTTACTACTAAACATACCTTTTTAATAATTATAACAGAACCGGGTCCAAAACCAAACTATTTCCGACACCGATAAGGCTTCAATTACTTGCTCTCGATTATTAGGGAAGGATCAGGATAAAGAAAGTTATAATTTAAGTCCTTTTTCAACTTGTCGCTATTTATAATTTTAAAGCTAAAGTCTTCAGACTCAACAAATTCTGGGAGGGTTATCCCCAGTCTTGTTGCCGCGCTAATATAATAATCTCTTCGTTTCGGATGAAGGTCTGAACAAGCGTTATATACTTTACCCCAGAGATTATTTTTTATCATTTCAGATATTATATTTATACAGTCATCACGATGTATCAGATTGACCGGAGCATCTCCATTTATCACTTGTTTTTTCCCGGATAGAAATCTGCCCGGCTGGCGGTTATATCCTATCAGGCCAGCAAATCTTATGACTGTTGTACTAAATTCGGAACATTCTATCAGTAGTTTTTCAAAGTTTAGAAGAGCTATTCCAGAAGACTTGGATGGTGATCTTGCGTCATCTTCCCTGACTTCGCGGTTTAAGTCCGGATATACGGAAGTTGAGCTTACAAAAATCACTTTCTTTATTTGAGAATGCCTAATGTGATTTATCAAGGATAAAGCCTGAAGTTTGTGGTATTGAACAATATCTTCTCTCCGTTCTGGAGGAAAGTTAATTATTAGTATATGACTATCAAAAAATTCCTCAGTTTTTTCGCCTCTCAACTCGGGATCTAGAATCAAAATATATGGGTCTATGCCTCTTGATTCCAATTTAGCAATATCGCTCAAAGATCTGGTGGATCCTTTCACTGAATATCCCAACGCAACAAAATGCTCCGCTAGAGGCAAACCCAGCCACCCGCATCCTAATATGCTTATGGTTTTCATCTTGCTCTAAAGTGTAAGAGTTTGATGAAGTTTTACAAATTCTCATGATTAATTGTGAGAAATTGATTTGGCGCAACATTAGTAAGTATGGCCTCTTCACCATCCAGCCAATGGTCACACAAAATCCTTAGTAATACTGCTTTTGATTCTCTTTAAATACTGAAGTTCTACTAACCTATCTGATACATAACCTTCTTCTTATCAGAATTAATGAAGCAATCAATATGTAAATAACTATGCTGCCAAACGATAGATGTGAAATATTTCAGATTTATTCTTCAAATCAAACCTGTCTGCAAATCATCAATTTGAAGCGATTTTTGAATAGTACTTAGGAAGTTCTGTCTATTTAACTCAGTTACCTACGTTCGGAATATGTCCAGTAAGAGACCCCACTCTTCAATAATTACGGCTAGTTACAACACATAACTGTATTATCAATTCTTAAATATGTATGGTAAGTTGGGGTTCGAAGTGTATCAACTAACCCGAGCCAAAAATATTAACACACTGTCATGACTAGATATTTTTAAGTTGTTGAAATTCCCCGTCTTAGCCGTTAGTAGTAGGTTGCCAGCATTACAAATTTGTCAATTGGTTTTGACTAATCTCAGTTAGTTCTTTTAAATTTCTTAAAAATTGTTTCATGAAAAGTAGTGACAGCCATTAAATATTAGTTTTTATATATTTTGACAAAGCCCACATATAGAGTACTATCTGTGGATAAGAAAATTAACCAAACTAAAGTATGCACCATTCCTAACTACTACAGAATTTTTTCCTAAGAACATAACAATATTCAACAACCGAAGAGAGGATTTTTCTAGGAACCTATCCCTGTGATTAAGGCTAGAGACGAGATAAATGTTCTCCATATTGCGACACTTAATCGTCCTATTAGACAGGACCTGGGGTACGGGCCTATCGAGACTGTTATATATAACATAGATAAAGGTCTGCATGAATTAGGCCACCGGTCGATTGTAGCATGTTCTGGAGATTCCAACGTTATAGGAGAACAGTTCACAACTATTGAAAAAAGCTTTAGTGAATACTGGAGTACTGATACTGAACTGCAGCGTGAAAACATGCGCTTGCACCTACTCAGATCACTTGAAAGAGCACAACAGGGGAATATTGACATCATCCATATGCATGACGCGATAATGGTTGAATATATTTTTCAAGGAGTTGTTAAAGCTCCTGTTCCAATTGTGATGACTCTGCATATTCCTGCAGCTGAGAAAGTATCGTTTAAGAAATGGAACGAATCATTTATTTCTTCATCCATGGTTTATTTTGTACCAATCAGCGAATACCAGAAAAAACAACATGAAGGTTTAATCAACGCACAAGATGTTATTAATCATGGTATTGATGTGGAAGATTATCCATTTAAGAATAATTCTGATGAACAAGAATATTTGTTTTCCATCGGAAGAATTACTTCAGACAAAGGACAGGATATAGCCATAGAAGTGGCTAAGAGATCCGGCTCACGTCTTGTTATTGCAGGCAATGTTCAAAACAAGGAAAAAGACAGGGCATTTTTTAAGAAAATAGAAAAATCATTCGACCTTATAACCGATGCAGGAAAGCCTTGCCATGGCAGCAAATATTACGAAAAAGTAATGAAACCAATTCTGGAATCGGACAACCAGATAGTCTATATTGGAGAAATAGATAGCGCCCAGAAAAGACTTTGGTACCGTTACGCACAGGCAACACTGTTTCCTATTCAATGGGGAGAGCCCTTCGGACTTGTCTTAATTGAGTCAATGGCCTGTGGGACACCTATAATCGCATTAAATAAAGGCTCTGTTCCGGAAATTGTCATTCATGGAAAAACAGGTTTCGTTGTTGATACAATCGATGAAATGATTGATGCCGTTAGAGACATCCATCTTATCGATCCCAGTGATTGCCGAACTCATATCAAAGATAATTTTTCAGTTGCCAGTATGGCTAGAAAATATTCTGAGCTGTATAAGCGAATTTTGGAGGTAGGCACCTTATGCCAAAAGATATCCCAGTAGGCAATGGGTCTTTTCTATTGAATTTCGATTCAGATTATCAGATCCGAGACATCTATTTCCCTTATATAGGACAGGAAAATCATTCAAGCGGAGATCCATTTCAGTTCGGTGTTTGGGTGGACGGCCGATATTCATGGATGGGACCACAATGGGAAAAAGATTTAAGATATCGTGACAATAATCTTGTGACTGATATCATTCTAAGAAATGAGGACCTGGGTGTTGAACTCCGATGCTCGGATGTAGTTGACTTAGAGCTAAATGTTTACATTAGAAAAATCGAAGTATTAAACCTCAAAAACGAAGCTCGTAAAATCAGACTCTTTTTCAGTCATGAGTTTTGTCTTTATGGTAATGACATCGGTGGTACAGCTTACTTTGATCCTCGTAGTTGCTCGATCATCCATTACAAAATCAACCGCTATTTTCTTATCAGCTCCTGGGCCCATGATCAGTGGGGTGTGCAACATTTTGGTTGCGGAAGGAGAGTTTCTTCTGAAAAATCAGAAAGAGTTAATGGTACAAACGATGGAGAACTTAGTGGAGTACCCTCAGCATGGGGCTCTCCTCATTCTGCCATTGCCATTTGGCTGGAATTACCAGCAAACGGCAAGACTAGCGCTTATTACTGGATAGCAGCTGGTACTACCTACAAAGAAGTTGCAAACCTAAACTTGGAGGTCCACAACATAACACCTGAAAAACTTATTAAACGCTCTTCCAAATACTGGCAAACATGGATACATAAAGATTCTTTGCAACTCCAGGGCTTGCCTGAGTCAGTTACAGACCTTTATAATCGAAGCCTGCTAATTTTAAGAACACAAATTGATAACCATGGAGCCATCATAGCTGCCAATGATTCTGATATTGTTCGATTCGGAAAGGATACTTATTCCTATATGTGGGGACGGGATGGGGCTTATGTCGCAGCCGCATTATCAAATGCAGGTTACTCCCATCCGTGCATGAAGTATTTTGATTTCTGTGCCAGTATATTATCTGATGAAGGTTATTTTTTTCAACATTATAATCCGGATGGATCACTTGCGAGCAATTGGCATTCCTGGTTAGTTGACGGTAAAGAAGTCCTTCCTATACAGGAAGATTCAACCGCTTTAACGCTTTGGGCTTTATGGATTTATTTCCAGAGCGTGAAAGACGTGGAATTTATTAGACCACTCTACAGTAAACTAATCAAAAAAGCAGCCGAATTTTTAGTCAATTACCGTGACCCCCAGACGCATTTACCTCTGCCTTCCTATGATCTTTGGGAAGAACGCTACGCACTTCACACCTATACAGTTGCATCTGTTATTGCCGGTCTTAGAGCAGCTGCAAATTTTGCGAAACTCTTTCAAGACGACGCACTAGCCGAGAAGTATGACTCTGTGGCAGATGAAATGACACTAGGAATTAGTCAATATCTATACCATAAAGGACTAAAGCGATTTGCACGTTCGGGCTCCAGAATAGAGGGAGGTTATAAACTTGATGAAGTCATAGATATTAGTCTGTTGAGCCTCGCTACATTAGGGGTCTTAGATCCAAAAGATCCACAAATGGTTGATACCGCTAACGCTGTGCGTGAGCAACTTTGGCTTAAAACTCCAATTGAAGGTTGCGCTAGGTATCATGGTGATGTCTATCAGCGTGCAGAAGATAGCCCAAATGACATTCCCGGAAACCCATGGTTTATATCAACGCTTTGGCTGGCAGAATACTATATCGATCTAGCTGAGAACATAGAGGAGCTTCAAGTTGCTCTGCCGTATTTACAATGGTGCGTAAAAAATTCTCTTCCTTCAGGGGTTCTTGCCGAGCAGGTGCATCCTATAAATGGTTCACCTATATGTGTATCGCCTCTCACTTGGAGTCATTCCGCTTTTGTTTGGACTGTTCTACGATACTCTGAAAAGGACAAGACCCTTAGAAAGCATTAGTAATTCACTATAGACATATATTTAGACTAATTACTTTTGTATCATTAGATTTCTATATAGTTGTAACATGAAATCTATAGGTTAAGTTCTACAAGACTTAATTTAAACAACCATAATTGAGCATCAAAAACCTAGGTATTAATTAACAAGAGTTAATCATTCTTGAGAAAAGCTGTCCTCGAATCTTATTCTATCCAAATAATCAGGAGCTCTAAGTGTATCAACTAACCCGAGCCAGAAGATGTTTGCTTCAAAGTCCATATTAAAGTGTTCAAGTCAAAACTGCCTGCAAATCATTAGCATTAAACGATTGTTGAATAGACAATATGATATTCTGTCTGTTTAACTCTATAATCTTCGTTCGGAATTTGTCCAGTAAGGGACCAGCTTCGTAAGTGCTTCGCGGTACTTCTCGGAGGTTCCGATTATTACTTCAGGGGGAAGGTGTGGTGGTGGTGGAGTTTTATCCCAATTTAAAGAGGTCAGATAATCTCTTACAAACTGTTTATCAAAACTTCTTTGTGATTTGCCTGGTTCATATTCATCTTTTGGCCAGAATCGGGAAGAATCCGGGGTAAGGGCCTCATCTATTAAAATTAATTCTTCGGTTTCAAGATCTGTTCCAAATTCAAATTTTGTATCCGCTATTATTATTCCTCTTTTGTCCGCAATCTCTCTGGCTCTGGAATAAAGCGCAATGCTTATTTCGCGAACTTTTTCTGCAATCTCTATTCCAATTAAACTGACTGTTTGCTCAAATGTAATGTTTTCATCATGATCGCCCATTTCAGCTTTGGTAGCCGGAGTAAAAATAGGCTCATCCAGTTTTCCCGACTCAAGAATACCGGGGGGCAACTTTATTCCGCATATGCTCTGACATTCCCGGTATTCCTTCCACCCCGAGCCCGCAACATATCCTCTTACAACACATTCAACGGGAAGGGGATTTGTTTTTTTAACAAGCATGCTTCTTCCCTCAAGCACATCACTGTAACTGTGAAAAGCATGAGGGTAGTCGCAAACATCGGTTGAGATGACGTGATTTGAGATAATATCGGTGGTCTGTTCAAACCAGTATTTTGATATCTGATTGAGTACTACACCCTTGCCAGGAATTCCTTCTTCCATTATTACGTCATAGGCAGAAATGCGGTCTGTTACAACTATTAGAAGCTCTTTGCCGAGATCATATATATCGCGGACTTTTCCTCTAGTTGGAGCAGGAACGCCCGAAAATTCTGTCTTCAATACAATGTTTTGATCACTCACCTATTTTCCCGGCCTCCCTCTGCTTTTTCTTTCTCGATGCTTCTAATAAATCTTTAAGAAGCCACATTACCAAAAATGGAAGATAATAAAACAACCAACCCTGTAGCGCTAAACGCTCATCTTTAAGGAAATAGTATAATCCTATTAGATCAACTGTAGCTACAATAAAAAATACTAAATACGCTCTTTTCCTATCTTCAAGGCTAGTTCTCTTCAGTAAATACTGTAAAGCTCTTGTGAGCAAAAATACATTTGTAAAAGAACCGACCAGTGACCATAAAACGCCTGTATCCATAATTTCTATACCTATATTATTGTGTTTTTATTATTAAAATATTACTTGAATTTTCGCCCTTGAGCATTATTTTGTTTATAGTACTTGATAGAAAAAATATAATCTAATTCAGGAGATTAAAATGAATACTTTAAAAAGCGTAATATTATTAGCGGCGCTTTCCGGATTATTAGTATTAATCGGCGGCTACATGGGCGGCCGGGGTGGAGCAACTATCGCATTGGGAATAGCCCTTGTAATGAACTTCGCAAGCTACTGGTGGAGCGACAAAATCGTACTGGCTATGTACAAGGGGAAAGAAGTAAAATATGAGGATGCCCCTGAGCTTTTCGGGGACATTCAGGAGCTTGCCCAGAATGCAGGCCTTCCAATGCCAAAGGTCTATATCACTCCACAAGAGCAGCCTAACGCATTTGCGACTGGAAGAAGCCCAAGCCACGCAGCTGTAGCTGTGACTCAGGGCATAATGAGACTTCTCAGCCGTGAAGAGCTGAAAGGGGTTTTGGCACATGAACTTGCACATATCAAGAATAGGGACATCTTAATAGGCTCAATTGCAGCCACTATCGCAACAGCTATAACTTATTTAGCCTATATGGCTCAGTTCGCTGCTATTTTCGGCGGTGGTGGTGGAAGAGACCGAGGCGGAAGCCCTCTTGGATTAATAGCAATGGCAATACTGGCACCTCTTGCAGCTACCGTAATCAGAATGACTATTTCTAGAACCAGAGAATACGGAGCGGATAGAGGTGGAGCTGAGATTTGTGGTAACCCGATATATCTTGCCAATGCTCTGAGAAAACTAGGCATGGCTTCACATAAAATACCACTTCAGGTAAGCGAGCAGGCCGCTGACAGCACTTCACATATGCTTATCGCAAGTCCACTCTCAGGGAAAGGATTGGCTTCACTATTCAGCACCCATCCTCCAATGGAAGAACGGATAAGACGACTTGAAGCAATGGCTGCAGGAATGAGTTGATTGTAATTCAATTAAGTACTTCCACAGAAAAACTAGACGGCTTCATGCTTGCTAGCTTGAAGGTCGAGATGAGCAGTTATCTCATCCCATCTTTCATATGACCTTTGCAGGTTTTGAGTAAGCTCACTGTACTCATGTGAAAGCTGCTCAGCTCTGTCTTTGTCATTAAAATTAGATGGGTCGGCTATAAACTTCTCAAACTCAGCCTTCTTGTCTTCATTGATGTGGATTTTGGATTCGAGATCCTTAAGTGCCGCTTGCAACTGCTTTACAGAGAGCTGTTTCCAGTTCTCCATATTTTCAATACCAAGTTCAACAAGCTCTTTATATAGTCGGTTCCGTCTCTCTGCCTGTTCCCGTTTATCTAGAGCCTGCTTTTCAGTTACATCTTCAACACTTTTACCAGTTTCGACATTATTGTCAGTAACAGATGAATCTTTTTCTCTCTTGGTCTGATGATAATGAAACTCAGAATATGTGCCGGGATATGTTACGAGCCCTTTATCCTCTGCATACCAGACCTTGTTGGAGACTTCGTCCAGAAAATGCCGGTCGTGGCTAACCACTATAAATGTGCCCTTATAGTCTTTGAGCGAATCTATCAGAACTTTCCTGGACTCTATGTCCAGATGGTTAGTGGGCTCGTCCAGTATCATAAAATTTTTGGGAGAAAGAAGTGTTTTCGCAAGCGCTATTCGGCTTTTCTCTCCCCCAGAGAGCACGCTTACTGGTTTAAAAACATCATCTTCTCTAAAAAGGAATGCGCCGAGCAATGTTCTTATATCGGTTTCATTTTGAGTGTGCCCGGCGGACTTAAGCTCCTCTATAATTGTATTTTTAGGATCAAGTGCTTCGGCCTGATGCTGTGCAAAGTATGTAAGCTCTACGTTATGTCCAAGCTTTCTGGTACCTTCAAAAGGCTCGGTGCCTAGCAGCATTCTGGCAAGTGTGCTTTTTCCCGCGCCGTTTTTTCCTATGAGAGCTATTTTGTCTCCGCGGGAGATATTAAGGGGCCTTACTTTGTGAAAGACCTCAAGCTCAGATCCGTCTTTATTCTGATATGACTTTGAAAATTCCGACAATTCCACAACGACCTTTCCCGATTGTAAAGGTTCCGGGAATTTGAACTTAATCGCGGCTTCATTAGATTCGGGCAGTGCAATGCGTTCTAGTTTTTCAAGCATTTTAACACGGCTCTGCACCTGCTTGGCTTTGGTATTTTTATAGCGAAACCTCTCTATAAACCTCTCTGTTTCTTTAATCTTTCTCTGCTGGTTGTCATAGGCAGATTTTTGAATTTCCAAACGAGACTGACGTTCCTTAACGTAAGACGAATAGTTCCCAGCATATTCCGTAATCTGCCCCATGCTCAGCTCAGCAATTGTTGTAACCATTCGGTCCAGGAAATACTGGTCGTGTGATACGAGGATTACGCTACCCTTATACTGCTTCAAGTACTCCTCAAGCCAGTCTATGCTTTCAATGTCGAGATGGTTGGTAGGCTCGTCTAGCAGTAGAACATTTGGATTCTGGAGCAGAAGTTTCGCAAGAGCAACCCTCATTCTCCATCCCCCAGAAAACGTATTTAGCTGCTTGTTTAGATCAGCGACCTCAAAGCCTAGACCTAGTAAAAGTTTTTCGGTTTGATGTTTTAGTTTATGAGAGTCCCTGGTTTTAAGTTCGTTATGTATTGCATCGAGCCGTGAGAGTGTTTTTTTGTACTCTGAAGATTCATGGACTGTGAACCGACGTAATTCAGTGGCTATGGTTTCAGATTCTTTTTCCAGATCAAGCACTTCCTTAAAAACACTGAGTGCTTCCTCCAAAACCGTTTTGCCCGTATCGGCTTCCTGAACCTCCTGAGGCAGGTATCCTATTACATATGAAGGCGGAACAACTACAGAGCCGTTATCTGGCTTATACACGCCGGCTAGAATGTTAAGTAAAGTCGTCTTGCCTACGCCATTTGGACCGAAAAGCCCTATTCTCTTGCCATCTTTAACATGCCAGTCAAGATTTTTGAAAAGATCTCTTGATCCAAACGATAGGGTAATATTATTAAGCTGAATCATTTAGTCCGAATTATGTGATTGTTTAAAGAGACGCATTATTCTCTTGTAAATTCTACTTTGGTATTGAAGTAATTAGACTCACTAACTGGCTTCAGTACCAGTTTGTTTTTATCGTCTTTGAACTCATAAGAAAAAACAATCTCGGTATCTCCCTCTATATTCAGGGTCAATGTATCTTCATTATATACATATTGTCCTTCGAGATTAACGGATATGGTTTTGCCGATCTTGAGTTTAAATGTATGATCATTATCAAACTCAAGATTAAAAGCGCCGGAAACCCAGGTCCCTACAAAAGGATCTAGCATTTTTTCAATCGAGCCACATCCGGTTATCAATAAAAGAGAAAAGGAAAATAGCACTGCTAATTTATATTTTCTATTCATTATAAACAAATCGCCCCCAAGCAAATTAATATATACTAAGTTAATGATCAACCAAGCTGTCAAGTGATTCCGCTGGATCGATTTTTAAACATTTTTAAATTCTACATTGAAACTATAATCACTGGGGGCTTTGATGTCGA
>CBDUCG010000028.1:0-18170 GCA_965365595.1 uncultured bacterium | reverse complement strand
AAGAAGCAATAGCAGAAGCGCAATCTCTGGCACAGGAGAGCAATAATCAGGTGATTGATATTCCGCATGTTCTGATAGCTCTGTTGGCCGAAGATGGCATACCAAGCCAGGTAATAGCCAAGCTGGGAACTAACCCCAATGTAATTCGCGGCCTAGCGCAGGACGAAGTCAACAAGTTGCCCAAGGTTAAAGGCGACTCGGACCAGGTGTATCTCAGCCGTGAGCTCAACAAGGCATTTAAAACAGCTGAGAAAGAAGCGAAGTCTTTAGGTGACGAATACCTCAGCACAGAGCACCTGCTACTTGGAATCGTTCAGGATTCCACAGGCGAGCTTAAAAATGAGCTCAAGCGTCTTGGTGTAACACGGGACAGCATACTTAAAGTTCTGAAAGACGTTAGAGGGAATCAAAATGTAACCTCCCAGTCCCCTGAAGACACAATGCAGTCTCTAAAACAGTTTGGTAAAGACTTTACAGAGCTTGCTCGCCAGGGAAAGATCGACCCTGTTATCGGTCGTGACGATGAAATCAGGCGAGTTATACAGGTTCTGTCTCGCAGAACTAAAAATAACCCTGTTCTGATTGGAGAACCCGGTGTAGGTAAGACCGCAATAGCTGAGGGACTTGCCCAAAGAATCGTAAATGGTGATGTTCCCGACGGGCTTCTCAATAAACAGCTTATAGCTCTTGATATCGGAGCGCTTGTTGCGGGAGCCAAATACAGAGGTCAGTTTGAAGAAAGACTAAAGGCTGTACTAAAAGAAGTTACCGAATCGGAAGGTCAGATAATTCTCTTTATCGACGAGATTCACACAGTAGTTGGAGCAGGCGCTACAGAGGGAGCTATGGACGCTTCAAATATGTTAAAGCCGGCTCTTGCTCGCGGTGAGCTTCATTGTATTGGCGCTACAACTCTTGATGAGTTCAGAAAATATATAGAAAAGGACGCCGCGCTTGAAAGGCGTTTTCAGCAGGTATTTGTAGACGAACCTTCTGTTGAGGAAACAATATCCATTCTCCGCGGACTTAAAGAAAAGTATGAGGTCCATCACGGGGTCAAGATAAAAGACGAAGCCCTGATTGCGGCAGGTGTTTTATCCAATCGCTATATTACGGGAAGGTTCTTGCCGGACAAGGCTGTCGATCTTATAGACGAAGCTGCTGCAAGGCTTAAGATGGAAATTGATTCCATGCCTACTGAGATTGACGAGATTGAAAGACGCATTATGCAGCTTGAGATTGAGCGCGAGGCGTTAAAAAAAGAGAAAGACGATGCTTCAAAGGAAAAACTAACCGGAATTGAGGAGAGTATAGCTAACCTCAAAGAAGACGCCGATGGGCTTAAAGCACACTGGAAGCGTGAGAAAGAGCACATTACGGAAATAAGGACCGCAAAGGAAGAGATAGACCAGCTGCGCTCGGACGCAGAGAAGGCTCAGCGTGAAGGCAATCTGTCTGTTGCATCTGAATTGCTTTACGGAAAGCTTCCCGATCTTGAAGAAAAAGTTGAAAAGCTGAGTAAAGAGCTTGCAGAAATTCAAAAAGACAAAAAGATGTTGAAAGAGGAAGTAGACGCTGATGACATCGCGGCAATAGTAGCCAAGTGGACGGGTGTTCCTGTTTCAAGGCTTCTCGAAGGCGAGGTAGAAAAGCTCATCCATATGGAAGACAGACTTCACGAGCGGGTAATCGGACAGGATGATCCTATAACTTCTGTGTCCAATGCGCTCAGACGTTCTCGCGCAGGGCTGTCCGATCCCAACAGACCGATTGGATCATTCCTGTTTCTGGGTCCTACGGGAGTTGGCAAGACCGAGCTTGCGAGGGCATTAGCCGAGTTTATGTTCGATGACGAGCACGCTATGGTCAGGATCGACATGAGTGAGTATATGGAAAAGCATACTGTGTCACGTTTAGTCGGCGCGCCTCCGGGGTACATTGGATACGAGGAAGGCGGACAGTTGTCAGAGGCCGTAAGACGCCGGCCCTACTCTGTCATTCTTTTTGACGAGATAGAGAAAGCTCATACTGATGTGTTTAACGTACTTCTTCAGATTTTGGATGATGGACGTTTGACCGATGGTCAGGGGCGTACTGTGGACTTCAAAAATACGATCATTATTATGACTTCTAACCTTGGAAGCGATTACATTCAGGAGTATGTAGACAGGCCCGAGACCATGGCCGAGAGGGTTATGGAGGTTGTAAGGGCTTCATTCAGGCCTGAATTTTTAAACAGGATTGATGAAACGATCATATTTAAGCCTCTAGGGCTTGATGAGATCAAGAAAATTGTCAATATTCAGATCGGGCACCTTACTCACAGGCTTGAGGACCGCAATATCACGCTTGACTTGACCGATTCTGCGAAAGAAGTGGTCGCAGAGAGCGGATACGACCCTGTTTACGGAGCAAGGCCGCTTAAGAGGACGATTCAGAAGATGATTCAGGATCCTCTCGCCAATGAAATCCTGAAGGGCGACTTTAAAGACGGCGATCATGTAGTGGTCGAGACAGATAAGGACAACAAACTGATTTTGACCAAAGAAGTTAAATCAAAGAAAAAAGCAGCAAACGAATAATCACCGAAAAGGCGCTTGTTTAGAAATAACGGCGCCTTTTTAATAAAGCTAGAAAACAAAACATGAATCTAACAACAATTGAACAATTAGCATTTAGTACTGTGAGAATTAAGGGAACTTTATTAGATGATTCTATTTCGACTGGAACATGATTTTTCTATTCGATTCTACTTGAAGAAAAACATATACCTCTAATTATTACAAACTAGCATGTAGTCAAAGATGCTGTAACTGGCATATTGCGTTTCGCTCTTAAAAATGAATCTGATAAACCTGACTATGGTAACAATTTTGATTTACAAATAAACGATTTTGAAAAGGCATGGACCATGCATCCTGATCCAGATGTTGATCTTTGTGCAATGCCTGTTGCAGAAGTTGTAAAGTTGACTTTACAAAATACAGATAAAGGACCTTTCTACATTCCGCTTAATTCAGACAATCTCCCTTCATCTTCTGATATAAATGAACTAATTAGTGTGGAAGAAGTTAAAATGATAGGTTATCCAAATGGTCATTGGGACGAGATAAATAATATGACACTTTACAGGCGGGGAGTGTTAGCCTCTAATTATAAATTTGACTGAAAGGGTAAGAAAGAATTTATAGTTGATCTTTCTGTTTTTCCGTGATCTAGTGGATCTCCGATCTTTTTATTGGATGAAAATGGTTACAGAACTAAAAAAGGAACAATATTAGATTCTACTCGATTCAAACTATTAGAAATAGTATATAAAACCTTTCTTCACCATATTGAAGGTGGTATTTACTCAGTAAATATTTCTACGAACCAATATAATATTGCATTATCCTCTATGCCAAATAATTTGGGTTTAGTTATTAAATCTGAGAGATTGTTAGATTCTGAAGATATTTTCAAACAAAAACTTAAAAGCCAATAGAATGATTCTGTTTCTAAATAAATATTAAATAGTTATTGATTCTACAATACTATCCACAATTTCTTCAGGATTTTTGGCTTCTGTGATGGCGCGGCCTATTACAAGGTAGTCAGCGCCTTTTGAAACCGCATCTGCCGGAGTGGTCACCCTTTTTTGGTCGTGAGTCGCTGTTCCGGGTCGTATTCCGGGTACTACTAAAGTGAATCTGTTACCAAATTCCTTCCTTAAAGCCTGTACTTCAACTCCGGAACATACCAAGCCGTCAACATTAGCTTTTTCAGCTAATTCAGCTAGCTTCATCACTGTATCTTCTACTGAAGTTTTGATTCCAATTTGATCGAGGCTCTTGTTGTCGTGACTCGTGAGAACAGTTACGCCTAAAACTATAGGTTTTGGATAAGAAAGCTTATCTGCTTCCTCATTTACGGCTTCTGAGACTCTTTTCATCATGTCGTAACCACCTAAAGTGTGAATTGTGAACATATTTGCACCGACACGGAGGCACTGACGGGCTGTTTTGTCTGCAGTTGATGGAATGTCGTGAAATTTTAGATCTAAAAAGATGTTTGCGCCCAAATTTGCAAAATCTTTTAAGCCATCTGAGCCTGAACTTAAGAAAAGTATGGGGCCAACCTTGAATGTTTTTATCTTGGATCTTAATTTTTCGACCCATTTCAGAGCAATTTTGTGCTCGGAAAAGTCGAGAGCAAGGATTATTCTTTCTTCTGGTTTTAGGTCTTGTCTTTTCATAACTTAAAGTATCACATTAACATCTATTATTTAATGATAATGTTAAATTGAGTTTAATAGCTCTTTTATTTTCTTAACTACTACTTTAAGTTTAATATTGCGCGAATCACCTGTTTTTCTGACCTTAACTTCGGCTTCTTCATCCTTGATCGTCCTCGGCCCTACCGCTACTATGATGGGAACCCCTATTAACTCGGCATCCTTGAATTTAAACCCGGGGCCAACATCCCGGTCGTCTATAATCGCCTCGTAGCCGTCTTCTATGAGCTCCGAATAAATCCGCTCGGATTCAGCCATTATTTGCTCGTCCTTAATTTTAAGAGGAAGTACGGTTATCTCAAAAGGAGCAAGGGCTTTAGGAAATATCATTCCGTTCTCGTCATGGTTCTGCTCTATTGCGGCTGCAACAGTCCGCCCTATTCCAATACCGTAGCATCCCATAATAAAAGGCTTTTCTTTGCCGTTTGAATCTACAAATGTGGCATTCATTGCTTCGCTGTACTTGGTGCCAAGCATAAATACATGCCCTACCTCTATTCCTCTTGTTGAAGTTAAAGTGCCGTCGCATTTAGGGCATTTGTCCCCGTCAGAAGCTACTCTCATATCGTAGAACTCATCAACCTCATAATCATTTCCGTAAGTTACATTAATAATATGATAATCGGCTTTATTAGCTCCAGTAACCGATGTTCCCATGTTTTTAACTGAGATATCGGCTACTTTTCTGATGTTTAGTCCTACGGGACCGCTAAAACCCATTGGGCCGCCTGTAGCTTCAACTATCTGGTCTGCCGTAGCAAGCTCGACTAGTTCCGCGCCCAGGGCTTTTCTCAGTTTTGTAAGGCTTAGCTCGTGATCTCCTCTGACCAATGCTGCTATTAAGTTTCCGTCTACTACAACAATCATGGTTTTTATTAAATTAGAGGGTGTTACATTTAATTGTTGAGCTACTTCTTCAACTGACTTCAAGTTGGGAGTATGAATCTCTTCAATGGCTTTTTCGGCATCATTTTGTGACATTTCAGTAGAATTCTGCCCTCCGATCTCGGCAAGCTCAAGATTTGCGGCATAGTCACATTTGTCACAGCTCATTATTATATCTTCACCGGTTGGGGCTAAAACCATAAATTCATGAGAAAAATTGCCCCCAATATTGCCCGTATCTGCCAATACAGCTCTAAATTCGAGCCCACAGCGCTCAAAAATGCGTGTATAAGCCTCATACATAGCCCAATAGGACTTTTCAGCGCCTTCTACAGTTGCATCGAAGCTGTATGCGTCTTTCATAATGAACTCTCTTGCCCGCATGACGCCGAATCTGGGACGAATTTCGTCTCTGAACTTGGTCTGAATTTGATATAAATTCACTGGAAGCTGCTTATATGAGCTGATATCACGCCTTACTATGTCGGTAATGATCTCCTCATGAGTAGGCCCGATGCAAAATTCCCTGTCCGCCCTATCCTTGAAACGAAGGAGCTCCTTTCCGTAATAATCCCATCTGCCGCTCTCTTCCCATAGTTCAGAGGGTAAAACAGCAGGCATAAGTAACTCGACAGCCCCTGCTCTATTCATTTCCTCTCGGACAATTTGCTCCACTTTTCCTATAGACCTGAGTCCAAGTGGAAGATAGTTATAAATACCGGCGGCCAGCTTTCTTATCATGCCCCCTCGTATCATTAACTTATGGCTTACAACTTCCGCATCGGAAGGATCGTCTTTAAGTGTCGGAATAAAATAATTTGAATATCTCATTTTGCCTATCCTAAGCGGTATAAATTACCGAGTCCTCCTTTAAAAGCAATATTACGGTAAAATGTATAAATTTGCTATAAGAACAAATTGTTGACCTGTGTAAACCCCTAGTTATTCTATTTACCAAATTCAATCACTGAATCAGACTGCGCATTTCTAAATCTAACTGGTAATTTGATTCTAATTCGGAGGTATGTATGGATTTTGATACCGGTGTTTTCGGGCTTATACAGAAAGGCGGATTCTTCGTATATCCGATTATTCTTTGTTCGATTGTAGGTCTTGCAATTTTTCTACAGAAAATGTGGGTGCTCCGCTCTAAGAACATTGTTCCCGAGCCATTCCTCGATCAGATTTACCGTTTCCTGTCTCAAAGCAAATTAGGAGAGGCAGAGGTATATGCCCGCGCAAACAACTCCTCAATTTCACGAGTTGTATTGGCTGCGCTTGAGAGCTCGGATAAATCCAAGGAAGAGCTTGGCGAGGAAATAGAAGAAGCAGGGAGAAAGGAAAGCCTTGAGCTTTTGAGATATACAGAAGGCTTGGGGACTATTAGTAATGTTTCAACTCTGTTGGGACTTCTGGGAACAATCTCCGGTATGATCAAAATTTTTAATGTTATTGCAGATAAACCGATAGTAAACCCTCCTGAGCTTGCCGGAGGGATATCTGAAGCGCTATATACAACAGCCTTTGGATTGCTTGTAGCCATACCCGCATTTATCGCATATAAGTACCTAGTAGGAAGAGCGGATGAATATATTTCACTCATGGAAGAAGAAGGTAGGAAAATTTTGGAATATATAGTAGAAGGGAAAATGAATGAATCTGCAAATATTCCAACAAACCCGAGAGATATACTTGGATGAGATTTAGAAAGCAAAAAAATGGGAAATCCGGTGTTGGGGCGACTCTTGATTTAACACCTATAGTAGATGTCGTTTTTAATCTGCTGATATTTTTTGCGCTGTCATTGAATTTTGCCGCTACTTCCGGGGGTATTAATGTAAAACTGCCTTCTGCAAGTTCGGCTGAGCCTGTAAAATCTGAACAGCTCACAATTAATCTAACTCAAGCCGGTCAAGTGTACTACAATGATAAAGAGATCAATATTGATGAACTGCCAGCCAAGCTTCAATCTATAGAGGATAAAGAATCTATAGTTATTATAAGAGCGGACAATAACGTCCCTCACGGGCAAGTGGTGGAAGTAATGGATATTGTGAAATCCGAGGGATTTTCAAAGCTGGCAATTGCCGTTGACCATGCCTCAGGCACTATTGACAGCAAGGACAACTCGCCTTAAACATTATCACTATAAACTACATCTCTGCAATATATCTTTTCAGACATTAGCTGTTTGACACAAAATTTAATCTTATGTAATTTTTCGCATCTATCAAATTTAGCCTTCAAGAAGAGACTTGCTTGAGATATCTATCACTCCTGAACTCAGTAATTACTAATTATTTTACTTTCTGGATTATTATTTTTGCCGGCATCGCATATTTTTATCCGTCCCATTTTGAGGGCTATAGATCTTTAATAGTTCCAACACTCGGAATAATAATGTTTGGTATGGGGGTCACATTAACAACTGATGATTTTAAAAGAGTATTGTTCAGACCAAAAGAAGTTGGTGTGGGAGTTGCAACTCAATATGCAGTTATGCCTTTTCTGGGATTTATTTTAGCTAAAGTGTTTGGATTGGACCCATTGCTGGCTGCGGGAGTGGTTCTTGTAGGCTCTTGTCCCGGAGGGACTTCGTCAAATGTGATGACTTATCTCGCGAGAGGAGATGTCGCATTCTCTGTAACGATGACATCAGTTTCTACTTTGATTTCCCCCATAATGCTGCCGTTTCTAATGTATATATATGCCGGGCAGTGGATCAATGTTCCGGTAATAGATCTGTTCATATCAACAGTTCAAATCATATTGCTACCAGTCGCCCTGGGGTTAATGTTCAGAGTGCTTATAAAAGAAAAGACAAAATATGTTTTACCTATACTTCCCTCTGTCTCGGCGCTAGCCATTATTTTGATAGTGGCGGTTATAGTAGCTGCTAATACAAACTCGATAGCTACCGTCGGACTCTTGGTAGCAATGGTTGCGATTATACATAATACCTTCGGATTTACGATAGGTTACGGAGTTGCCAGAATGTTCGGGATGGATGTGCTTAGGGCGCGCGCAGTATCATTTGAAATAGGAATGCAAAATTCAGGCCTGGCAGTCGCTCTTGCCAACACATATTTCGGAGCGCTTGCCGCCCTGCCCGGAGCCATATTCAGTGTGTGGATGAACATTTCCGGATCTGCGCTTGCATGGTGGTGGAGAAGGAACACGGATTGAGATTATGAGTAATGTTGACAAAAAACATCAGAAATTCCCCCTGTTCGGCTATCTGTTTCTTGTGGGAACAGCCTTTTTTACAGCTTTGTCCTATGCTTTTGGAAGAGCTCTGGACCCTGACATTGACCTTGAAACAGCAACATTCTTCTGGTTCTTCGGAGCTTTTGTTTGCTCAATATTCGTAGTATTAGCTGTGCCTGCTCAGAGGGCTGAAATCAAACGCCTTAGAAGTTATACGAAAATGTTCATTTATACTTCGGTACTCACTTCAATCGGAGCTGCGCTCTGGATATTGTCCATAAGAACCATAGGTATTCCACTTACCTCTTTTCTCATGAAGGCGCAGACCCTGTTCTCACTTTTTCTCGGGATGATATTTCTCGGAGAAAGGTTAAATAAAGGGGAAACCGTCGGAATTGTAATTACAATTATAGGAGGAATTATCGTTGCATATCAAAGCGATTTCGGTCTATTAATAGGCACTTTAACCGCTGTCGGGGCTGCTTTCTTTTATTCCTGTATTTCATTTGTAGTAAAGAAAATCGGCGGTGGTTTAAATATGCTCACCGTGGCAAATCTCAGGGCTCTTGGGGTATCGATAGTTTTATTTATTTTTCTTATAGCAACAGATTCGTTTGAAATGCCATCGCATTTTATTGACATAGTATTTATGGCTCTCGGAGGGATTACAGGAGCCTATATTGCCAAAGCCAGCCAGTTTCAGGCTATCAAGCTTATTGACGTATCACGTACAACGGCCGTCATGCCTATGGAATCTCTGTTTGTAGTTTTACTATCTTATTTTATTTTTCAGGAAATTCCCTCTGTGATTAAGCTAATTGGCGGAGCGTTGATTATTACAGGTGTTATATTTCTAGTGCTGTTTAGAGGGAAAAAACCTGAAGTTATGGATAAATAAAATCAGATTGTAAGAAGGCTTAAAAAAGCATATCCGCTACAGGCAAGTATGAAGAGCCCTGTAATCTTATTTACCAGAAGCACTCCCCTTTCCCCTATCCTGTTTCTATAGTTTGAAAGTATATGACAGGTAATGGTCCATAGAAACATTGCCCCTGAAAATACTCCAAGAATAAGAACAGCCGTTGAATAATAGCTTGTCGACGGATTGACAATACCGAGAACAGCAAATACAGCGAGAATAGACAGGATTACGAGTGGGTTTGAGATCGTGAGCAGAAATGCGGAGCCAAAAGTGCCGAAATGGTTAACACTTATATCACCTTCCAAGCAATTTCTAGGTTTGGATAGATATACTCTTAATCCGAAATAGAGAAGTATGATGCCTCCTGCTATTCTGAACCACGCTTGCTTCTCGTCAAGAGTACCGGAAATATAGGTTAATCCGAATACAGCGGCAACTGCAAAAATTGAATCCCCTACTGCTGCGCCAATACCTGACAGAATTCCGGAGAGCCGGCCGTTATTCATTGTCCTTTGAATACAAAGAGCGCCAACCGGTCCTATTGGAGCTGAGATTATTACGCCAACTAAAAATCCTTTGAAAAACAACGATAAATCCATTCTAATAAATCCTTTTATATCAAAATGATTTATTCCTCAATGCCTTCCCCAAAACCGCTTTCTACCAGGTCCTTAATACCATTTAACGCTTTTTCACCATCACTGCCGCTTGTAACTACCTGTATTTCGCTTCCCTTTATCGCGGCCAAGGACAGGACACCTAGAATGCTTTTCCCGTTAACTTCATATCCATCTTTTATTATCTTCACATCACTTGCAAATTTAGATGAAGTCCTTACAAATTCAGCTGCGGCTCGGGCATGTAAACCTAGCTTGTTTCTGATTTTTAAAACTTTACTGTACTCTTTGTCCGGCACTTAATTCATCCTCCCGTTTCTTTCAAAGGGAATTGAGCTTTCAATCAGATAAAAACCGAAAATACCTGAGCTTGTTTTATTATAAGTCGAACTTAAATCTTAATCAAAATTTGCGGTTTCAACAGCCGGTTTGAACAGGTTTTTATCAATATCAGTATTCAGGTCCAGATCCGGTTGATATACTATTGTGATCGAAAGTTCATCAGAAGCAAATTCGATAGTTTGCGGGAAATAAAGTCCATTTATTAAATCATTGAAATATTGATACTTAATTTCTGCGCGCATACCCTCTTCCAGAAAAAACTCGGCCTTCTCTACTCTGTAATTCGTACCGTTTACCCAGAGTATATTTTTTTCGTTTGAGTTAGCGGATTTGAAATATAGTTTTATCCTGCCAGCGTCGGTGCTGATTTCAGGAGTGGAACCTAGGTTATATGTCTTTTCAGGAAGTCTTCCTAATACAAGATTTACCAAATTTTCTGCCGTGATTTTAAGATTTAGACCGGGATACACATAAGCGAGATCAAATTTTGTTGTAGAGTCGTAAACTCCCCTTTCAGAGGGTGAAATTATATAAATATTTTCCCCATCCGAGGAAATAAAACCTACAGCTTTTCCAAAAGGATTCAAGGCTTCAAGTCTTAACAAGTTGGGTTTCTCGGCTACTGTAACCTGGGAGTAGGAAATTTTATTGTCAGGCGTTTTAATTTTTACTTTGGCAAATCCTTTCAGAGATCTGATTGCATTTTCGTATAGCTCGACTTTTTCTAATATTTCAGAAGGACTCACATCTTCAATTTGAACCCCCTCTTTCTTCACAGCGCATGAGGCAAATAAGAGGATTAAAATTAGGACGGTTAGTGATTTAATAATTCTGGAATAATTCACTTTGAGCTCTGTATTGTTATATTTTTCAGATCGCTTACTTTTCTAAATAGCCTTTCTTTTAAAGCGTCGTCGTCAAAATCAGGGTTTTCGTTAATTAGGTCCACCCCTCTCTGATAATACTCCAATGCTTTTGCCGGCTCTCCATTATCAAGATAGACATCTCCAAGGTGTTCCATAATTGCGGGGTCATCAGGTTGTAGGGTTTCAGCTCTATGCAACAGATCCAATGCTTCATCGTATCTGCCTTTCTTATAGTAAACCCATGCCAAACTGTCCAGTATGTAACCTTTGTTTGGTGTGATCTCAAGCGCCTTTTTAATCATACGCTCTGCCTCGTCAAGGTTTTCTCCGCGTTCGGCATATGTGTACCCCACAAAATTGAGAGCATCCGCATTGTTAGGGTCAATTTGAATCAATCTCAACATAGTGTCTATAGATTTCTGAATCTGATCGTTCAGATAATACAAAACTCCCAGTGCATATAGTATTACCCTGCTATTGGGATTGGAATTCAAATAACTCTTAAAAAGGGCTACAGCTTCCTGATCCCTGTCCAGATTTCTATACACGCTTCCAAGGTAATTCACCACAACTTCGTTATTGGGGTCATTTTCATAAACTTTCTGAATTAGCTCAAGCGATTTGTCAGGATAGCCCTGTCTTTCGTATATCAATGCCTTTTGTACCTGGCTTTCACTGTAAAATGCAGCATCAGTGGTAATTGTGTCTAGGACATTTAACGCTTCCTGGTAATTTTCAGTCTCTATGTATGATAGAGCCAGATAGTATTTAGCTTGTTGATCATCGGGATTGCTAAGAAGAATTAACTGGAATTCTTCAATCGCTCTTTCAAAATCATTATTTTCAATATATAGAAGTCCTAATCTGAGTTTGAGATCCTGGTTCTGATAGTCCAGATTTTGCGCTTTCTCATATTGCTCCTTTGCGTCTTCTTTCCTGTTTAAACGGTAAAGGAAATTGCCATAGCGCACATATGTATCAAGAGTGCCGGGGTAAATGGATATTACGGATTTATAAATATTTTCAGATTCCTCATACCGGCCCTGTTTTTCATAGACTAGAGCGAGCTCAACAAGTGCGGACACAAAGCTTGGATTTAATGCAAGTGATTCTGAATAAAGCTCTTCCGCTTTTGCGTAATCACCTTTTTCATAATAGAGTCTGGCCAGAAAAAAGAAGCCTCTTTCGTTCTCCGGAAAAAGCTCAGTTATTTTTTTGAAATATTTTTCAGCATTACTGTAATTTCCGGCTTCAGTCTCAATAATCCCCAAAAACAATAATGATTCTGCATCATCAGGATTTAATTCAATTGCCCTTTTTAGAATCTGAACAGACTTGTTTTTTTGCCCTTCATCCTGCGAGGAAGCGTACACTTTGCCAAGCAGCGTGAAAGAAGGCGCAAAATTGGGGTTTATTTCAATAGATTTCTCAAGCTTGTCGAGCGCTTCATTTAATCTGCCTGAAGCAATATACATTAACGCGAGGTTATATTTTATATATGCCGAATCCGGATCGTAACTTTCAGCTACCTCCATCTCGGTAAGCGATTCGTTATAACGCTTATTCAGAAAGTGGACTCTGGATACAGTAAAATGGTAATAAGCCCTGTCCCTGGGTTCCTGATCCTGTTCTGAAAAGGTGTCAGCTTGTATATCGGCTGAAGGATTCTTTGGGCCACATGAATATGTCGCAATAATGAAGATCCCTAAAAGCGCGATAAGTAAAAATTTTGTTTTAATTAATCTGTTCATTTTAAGATGCTTCTATAATTTCAATCTTTAGTTTACCCACTACTTTAGATATCTCCGCACTTTTGGCTAAATTTCCTTCAATTAATTTTATATGTGTCGCATCTGCGGGAAACTGACCAAATGTTGAATCAACAGCTACCCAGCTACCCAGATAAACCTCGTTCCATGCATGATATACAAATTTGCCGTCTATATACATTAATCCCAGAACCGTCTTGGTAGGTATCCCCGCAGCCCGTGCCATGGCTGTAAATAAAATAGCGTGCTCGTTGCAATCACCGACTCTAGTCTTTAATACATCCTTGGCATTTGGGAGGCTGGCCGTTGGGGTTTTTTTTAAGGACTTGAATATCCAGTCGTTTATTTTTTCAGTTGCATTAAACGGGTCGGTCTCCCCTTCAAGCACATTATTGGTTGCGGCAACTATCTCCCTGTCAGTGCTTTGCACGAGAAATTCAGCATTTGTATACTCATGATAGTCCGTGGAGTCATATGGAAGATCATAAGACAATTCGTTACTTTCCAACGGCTTGTTTTTGATTTCAAGTATCTGTCCGTCTAATCTTTGCCGATAGCCGTCATTAATATCAAAAAGATTATCGGTGTCTATCCCTTCAAGTTTGACCTTCATTTGTTTTATGGAACCGGAGTTTTTGATTTTTCTGTTGGTAGATACTGAAGTCTGACTTACTATATCAAAACTCAAATTCTGGCTGCTTAAAATATCTTCTTTGGATTCTCTGACGGAGGTAAGGCCGGGAGGGAATTTTTGTTTTATTACCTCACCCTTATCGTTGATCCATGATGTTATTTCTGAACCCATAAAGTTGGAATCAACTCTGTAGGTCTCATATTGATTATTTCCAAGCTCTAATATTTCTTTATCGCCGATTGTATGTGTTGATAACGGCTCGTCCAATCCCATAAGCAAATACAAAGGTTCAAATAAAATGAATTTATATTTATCTCCTGATTTAAATTTGTTTTCTACGAGAATTGTTGAGACAAGAGAAGGCAGAATCAACTCCTGTTTTATCGCTATAGAATGTTGGGATTTCCCGGACACAGTTTCCATTGTGATATTCAATATGTTTTCTTTTCTTTTTCCTTTTGCTTTCAGGTTAACTTTGTCTGAATTCATTTCATACTCAAACGACAAGATTTTATATCCCTCAAGAAGATAAGAACCTTCAGAATAGATATCACTAACTTTTCCCAGGAGATTAATTTTCATGTTTGTGAGCTCAAATACTTTTGTAATGCTATTACTTGTATTAATAGAACTATAAGAGTATCCGATTCTCTTGTCACCGGAGTAAATTCCCATCCAGTATTCTTCTGTTGTGCTTTCTTCTGACATTAAACGGGGCGTTGTAAGAATTGACAGGGCAAGAAGTGAAATAGACAAGCTGATAAATACTGTAAATGCTCTCATGGGTGAATAATCTACATCTGTTTCATATCACACTCAAGTTATATTTGAAGAGTTAGATTTTAAGTATCATATGACACATTATTTTTTTAGACGGTCATATTCCAGATAATTATCGAGTAATTTCTAGATTGACACCTATAATCATTTAGGGTTCAATTAGTAGACATGAAAGTTGAAGAAATATACGGAAAAGTGCTGAAATCCGAACGTATCTCTAATGAGGAGGCTTTAACCCTTCTAAAAGACGCGGATACCATCAAAATGGGATCTCTCGCAGATTCAGTAAGGAGAAAATATCACCCGGACGGCACTGTAACTTTCGTTGCGGATACAAATCCTAACTATACAAATGTGTGTGATACGGAATGTTTGTTTTGCGCATTCTGGAGACCGCCCAGTGCTTCAGACGCTTATACTTTAAGCATAGATAAAGTAATTGATATAATGCGCACGTCCTATCACAATGGGGCTACTACTGTTTTATTACAGGGCGGCCACAATCCTGAAATTGGTCTTGATTATTATCTTGAGCTTGTCAGAAGAACAAAAGAGGAGATACCGAACCTCCACTTGCACGCTTTCTCGGCGCCTGAAATAAGCGCTATCGCAAAGTACACCGGAATTTCTACACAGGACGTGCTTCAGCAGCTTTGGGACGTAGGTCTTAGAACCATTCCCGGTGGCGGAGCAGAAGTTCTCTCTAACCGTGTCAGAAAAAAAATCAGCCCCCTTAAAATCAACGCAGATGAATGGATGAAAGTAACTCGGGAAGCGCACTTGATCGGATTTAAGACGACTGCCACAATGATGTTCGGTCATTTTGAAGAGGATGAGGATATTATTGAACACTTGGACAGAATCCGCACATTACAAGATGAAACAGGCAATTTCCTAGCATTTATTCCATGGACGTTTAAACCCAAAAACACTTTCCTGGAAAGAAAACTTTCTTCAGAAGTCGGTGGGGACAGATATTTGCGTGTACTAGCACTTTCAAGAATCTATCTTGATAATTTCAAACACATTCAGGGATCGTGGTTTACCCAGGGCAACAAAGTAGGAACCATTTCCATGTACTATGGCGCAAGTGATCTGGGCGGGACGCTATTTGATGAGAATGTACTTACCTGTGCTGAGAATAAGTACCGCTCTAGTCTTGATGAGCTTGTCCATATGATTAAATCGGCCGGGTTCAAACCTGCTCAAAGAAATACCTACTATGAAGTGTTAAACCGCTTTGATTGAGGATTATTGTTCTGCAGTTCCATTTAGAATTCTTATTTGCCAAGAGCTTCCATTAAATTCTGTCAAGAATTCAAATTGTAAATAATACATAAGAATAAAATCTAAAAACTCATAAGCTGAGCTTGTATAAACTGTTTTATTTTTAAAATCTGTAACATTTATTGAATCAAGCGATTGATATTCTGATGGTGAGAGTTCAAAATCAATCCCGCCCTCTTTTAATTTTTGATCATTATCTTTTTGCTGAATAATAATATTGCCTTGAGTGTCTTTCCTAAAAACAGAAAACCGCATTGGTCTTGTTACATCATCAAGAAACTTCAACGCTAAAAATTCGTCAAGATCCGAAATGTGTATTTCGTGTTCATTTGTAGCCACATTCATAGAATTTATGATATCCGAGCCTTCATATATTTAAAGGCCCGGATATTTTAAGCTACCTTCTTGAGAAAGCTGGTTTCCTGTATGTCGGTACAGATGGAGTTTTTGCTTTATATGAGTTTCTCTGTGGAATGTTAACCCTGACATTTGAACTGTTTCGAGTTTTTTTTGAGTAGTTTTTTTGAGTGGATTTGTTGTAAGTTTTTTGGGTTTGCTTGTAATATGATCTGCCGTTTTGACCTTTATTGTTATTCTGGTAATTGCTAGATCTTTTTGCTTTATAGTTAGCATTTTGTGGAGTTTTTGAATTTCTCTGGTTATTGGCAGTTTTGGTATTTCCTCTTGTATTAAACTTATCTCCAGCTGATTTACTTTTTAACTCAGTGGAATTCTTATGTCTGTTTTTATATGCTGTATTGTTATATTTGCTCTTTTTAGAACCATTGCTCCTGGCCTCTGATTTCTTTTTGTTCAGTTGTTTAGCCGGAAAATTATTATTCCTGGAGGATTGTGTCTTGCTTAAAGGTTTATCGGCTTTCGATTTTTGATACGGGTTTTTATTGTTCCTGAAACTGTCTGAACGTGATTTTTTCTGAATAGTAGAATTGGAAGACCTTTTATTTGAATAATTGACTCCCCTGTTAGTTGTAAATGGGTCCCTGCCCTTTCTTTTAATCTTCGGCCTGTAGGCATTGTATGATCTGCCCTGGACTGTGTTTACATTCTTTTTTCCTCTTAACGTAACTTTATCCCTGTCCACAATTTTGTGCTGTACCAGTTTTTGATTAGAGCGCTTTTCTATATAATTTTTGTTCGGACCGTAGTTGAATACCCTGTTATTGGTACGTTTGATGTTAGTGACATTTTTACTGTTTCTAAGTACTATGTCGTAATTAGCCGGAGGAACGGCAGCTTTCAAAGCGTTTTTATGTCTAACTAATTTGTGATAAGGCAGGAATACGCAGTGCGCGGCATTAGGTCTATAGTGGTGGGGATCATGATAGTAATCATGGTAATAGTGATGTTTGTGACGATGTTTCTTATAGTAGGGCTTATAGTAATTTGAATTATAAAAATTGAAGGTAAAACCGATTTCCAGAAAGAATCCTCTGTCTGGTGGGAGAGGTGACCAGCCCACATATTCAGGGCCTTGATACCAATTGACCCAGGCAGGAGCCCAAGTTGTTCCTGGAATCCAAATCCATCCTTGATAATCATCAAACACCCATCTGCCGTAATGATACGTCGCCCAGCCCCAGGGTTCATACGATATCCATAGCCATCCCTGATCCGACCATTCCCACCTGCCGTCGGTATAGGGTTTCCAGTCGGGCGCCACACCATAGGGTTGCCAAATGTGACCGAATTCTACATGAGGCGACCACTCACCATACGGAGAAAGCTCCTGATAAAACAGATCTATTGTTACTACTTCCTGCGCCTTAGTATGTTCTGCTAAAGCCACTCCTGTCAAAATTGTGAAAATTATTCCTAAAACGGCTGTCTTGGATTTCATTGCTTCTCTCCGTGTTTAAGTTCTCAAAATAAAAAGCTGTTGTGTAATCAGCCTTTTGAGTTTTGCCTGCTTACTTTATTAAACCAGTGGAGGAACAATTTGGTTTCATTTAAGTTCTAAAAATTCATAGTTGGAAATATGAATAATCGTTTGTTGCACTAAAAAAATGAGTAATTGGAGGACATTAAAAATTGGTAAAAAGTTTTGTTTGTTTGGATAGCAGTTTCTGATATATATCTTTATAGGTTTTACAGGATTTTCTCCAGGAAAAATCTTCTTTCATAGCTTTGGCTATTAATTTCGACCAGGCTTTTTTATCTTCATAAACAGAGATGGCCCTAAGTAGCGCGTCAAGCAGACTGACTTTTGAAAATTCATGAAAGATAAACCCGTTTCCATTTCTTTTATCTTCGTTGTAGTCCCTAACGGTGTCCAGCAAACCGCCTGTGCCTCTTACTATTGGGATTGTTCCATACCTGAGAGCAATTATCTGGCTAAGGCCGCAAGGTTCAAACCGGGACGGCATAATAAGCATATTCGATCCGGCATAAATTTTCCTTTCTAATTCACCGTCCGGCTTTGTCGAAATGTAAAGATTTCTTCTGAATTTCTTTTTGGCTCTTCTTAACAGTTGTTCATATTTTGCCTGCCCTGAGCCGATGATGGCAACCTGGAACCCCAGATCAAAAATTTGAGGCAGAGAATCCAGAAGAAGGTCAAGGCCTCTTTG
>CBDUCG010000027.1:0-18655 GCA_965365595.1 uncultured bacterium | reverse complement strand
CTCGGCAACGATATATGTAGGTTCTGGAGCCGAGGCTGAATTTGAATTCATACCGCTTATGGACGGTGATAGGCTAGAAATTGGCAATGTTCAGCTCGAGGCAATGGAAACACCGGGACATTCTCCAGAGTCTATATGTATACTAGTATACGATAACACTAAAGATGCCCATAAGCCCCATGCTGTGCTCACTGGTGATACACTCTTTATTGGCGACGTAGGGCGTCCTGATCTTAGAGCGTCTTTAGGATGGACGGCAGAAGAGTTGGGTGGGATGCTATATGATTCCATACACAGAAAGCTCTTAGAACTTCCCGACGATACGCTTGTTTTCCCTACGCATGGCGCAGGTTCGATGTGTGGTAAACAATTAAGTGAGGACACTGTATCGAATATTGGTGATCAGAGAAAATACAACTATGCTCTTCAGCCTATGAGTAAGGATAAATTTATTGAAATTGTAACAGTTAACCAGCCTGATCCTCCTGATTACTTTACATACGATGCCATTCTCAACACAAAAACAAGGTTGACACTTCACGAAACTATTAGGAGAAATCTTACTCCTCTAACCTTAGAGCAAGTTTTGGATTTAAAAAATGAGGGTGCACAAATCCTTGATGTAAGAAATCCTGTCGATTACTCAAGGATGCATCTTTACGGAAGTATCAACATCGGGCTAGGCGGTAATTTTGCATCATGGGTGGGGACCTTGCTTGATAGCAATAAGCCAATTGTCATAGTTGCATTTGCTGGGACTGAAGAAGAAGCAATCATTAGGCTTGGTAGAATTGGCTATGATAATATAGCCGGTTATCTTGAGGGTGGAATGGATGCTGCTCTTACATACGGGGATTTAGCAGCACATACAAAGATGATTACAGCTCAAACACTCTCTACTCTAATAACGTCAGATAATCAGCCGCAAATACTTGATGTTAGAAGACCCAGTGAGTGGGAAATAAACCGAATTGAAGGTAGCATAAACATGCCACTAAATCACATGAGACAAGGACTCTATAATGTAGAACATGATAAAAAGGTAGTTGTATACTGTGCATCTGGATATCGTTCTTCAATTGCAGTTAGCCTGCTGGAAATGAATGACTTCTCTAATACATACAATCTTGTAGGGGGAATTTCAGAATGGCAAACCGCTGATATATAATCAGTATTTTTTGTTGAATAGAGGTAGGATCATTATTCGAAATAAATAGATATATGAAGATAATATCAAGAAAACTCCTTGTGAATCACCTAGGTACAATTGATATGTAAAATAATTGAGGCTGTATATTGACGTTAGCCAGTTATATCAATGAGTTATTGTAAAATTAGTAATTGCTGTATCTTGAAATAATCATCGAGAAAACTGTAATCTCGCTGCATTTGACAGAGAGATTTTGTGCTAGGATTGTATTTTATAGATTATTTATATTCTCTATAAAATATATTGGGCTCTGGATAATATGACACCTGAGGAGTATGTGAAAAAGCGCTTGAAAAAGCCAGAAATCTCTAATTTGCCTGGTACAGCTTTGGGGTGAGACTCAATGTTGCAAAAAAGCTATAGATATTGCTCTAGAAGCCGGTGATAGATTAGAAGAAGGCAGGGGTAGAATTGCGCATGGAATATACAATCTACAAAAGAAAAAATAGGGATTTAATTAAGGCAGAGGAAAGTTTCAAAGAGAGCGTCAAGAATTTCGAGAATATAGAAGCTAAATCGGGTCTTTGTATGAGCTACTATAACCTTGGTATAATATGCAACGAATCGGACAGAAAAAAAAGAATCGACAGTTTATCTTTCTAAAACAGTCCCAATGGCTAAGAAAGCTGGACTATGGTTGTATTTGGAAAATTCTGAACAGCTTTTGGCTCAAATCAACAACAAATAATAATCTACTCATTAGGAATGGTGACCTATGGGATATGAAGCGATAGATAATAAAGTTGCTCTAATAACTGGGGGATCAGAAGGTATAGGATATGGAATAGCTAAAACTTTCATTGAAGCCGGGGCTAAAGTGGCGATAACTGGTCGCAACATTGATAATCTGGAAAGAGCCAAAGAAAGTCTTGGCAGTGATGTCCTGTCAATCAATGCAGATGTGGCTCAAGTTGAAACTTCAACATCCACTGTGGACAATGTGATTAACAAATTTGGTAAATTGGACATTCTGGTAAACAATGCGGGTGAGGCAATCCAAAAACCAATCTCTCAATCCACAATCGAAGATTTCGATCAGGTGTTTAACACAAATGTTAGAGGACTATTTGCGCAAACTCAGGCTGCTATACCAGAGCTAAAGAAAACTCATGGAAATATCATAATAGTGGGCTCGTCACTAGGGATGAGACCGATGCCAATTTACGGAGTATATTCCGCTTCTAAAGCTGCCGTTATTATGTTTACTCAAATATGGGCTAAGGATCTTGCACCTGATGTAAGAGTAAATTCAATAAGTCCAGGGGGCGTGGATACACCGCTCTGGGATAAACTTGTCGGCAAAAAGAACAAGAAAGAAGTGCTCAACTTTATTAAAGACCGCCATCTTTTGAAGAAGCTGGGAAATCCGGAAGAGATAGGAAGAGCTGCACTATATTTAGCTACTGAAGACTGGTTAACCGGAAGCAATTTTGTTGTAGACGGTGGCCTTTTTTATTCGATTTGAGTTTTAGATTAAAGTATTATTCTGATTCTAAATTTTAGGTTGTGGGTTGTGATTTTATTTATCTGAAACGTGTGAAGAGTTGTTATATGCCCCTCACCCAGCTGAGCTCTAACCAATCATAATCACTAAGGAAAAGAGTGGTGGAGCCGAAGGGATTTGAACCCTCGACCTCATGAATGCCATTCATGCGCTCTCCCAGCTGAGCTACGGCCCCACGGATGCGTATAATTTAAGTCCGGTTTTATTCAAAGTCAAATAAAATAATGTATAATTCCTAATTCAAAACTTTCTGGGAAAACCTCGTGAAATAAGGAGATTTAAATGAGTGTAGTTAATGTAGGACTGATCGGCGCAGGAACTGTAGGCTGCGGCGTGATAAAAATACTAAATCAAAACAAAGAAATTATTAAAAACAGAACGGGAATAACTCTAAATCTAAAAATGATTGCAGACAACGATCCTGACAGGAAAAGACCGGTCAGACTGCCGAAGAAAAAGCTTACTAATGACGCCTATAATTTAATCAATGACGATTCTATTGATATTATAGTTGAGCTTGTTGGTGGAACTACTATAGCAAAAAAGTTTGTTCTTGAAGCCATAAAGAAAGGAAAGCATGTTATTACAGCCAATAAGGCTCTCCTCGCCCACTATGGGAAAGAAATTTTCGAAGAAGCCGCAAAAAATGGTGTAGAAGTCGGGTTTGAGGCCAGTGTTGGTGGTGGGATACCTATTATCAAAGCCACACAGGAAAGTTATGCCGCCAACAATATTAAATCAATCCACGGTATTATGAACGGAACTTCTAACTATATACTATCGACGATGACAGAGTTTGGGCATGAATTTGAAGATGTTTTAAAAGAAGCCCAGGAGAAAGGCTATGCCGAAGCGGATCCCTCTTTTGACGTAGACGGTGTGGATGCTGCCCACAAACTGTCGATATTAATCATGATATCATTTGGAATTTTTCTGGACTTTGAGAAGATTCATGTTGAAGGAATCAGAAATATAACTTCTCTTGATATCGCTTATGCAGATGAGCTGGGATATCAAATAAAACTCCTGGCAATTGCAAAGTCTAGTGAAGAAGGTTTAGAAGCCGGTGTCTATCCTACACTAGTCAAAAAAGGCACACAGCTTGCCGATGTTTCCGGAGCTTTTAATGCTATATATGTTGTAGGAGACGCAGTAGGTCCCACAATGCTATACGGAATGGGTGCGGGAATGATGCCTACAGCAAGCGCTGTTGTTGGCGATATCATTCAAGTTGCAAAAAATTTCTCATTGGCAAATACACATCCAATAGGCCCTCACCCTTATGGCAACAAGGATAAAACATCCCTGATTAAAACAAGTGAGATTACAACAAAGTATTACCTGCGGTTCCAGGCAGCGGATATACCTGGAATCCTGGGAAAAATAACTAGCTGTCTAGGTAAACACGATATAAGCATAGAATCGGTAATACAGAAAAGCAGGCACCTTGGAGGGGGTGATGTGCCGATTGTAATAATGACACATGAAGCCAGGGAAAAAAACCTGCTAGCCGCTCTTAAAGAAATCAGCAGATTAAAAGCCATTACCGGAAAAACCAATTTTATCAGAATAGAAGAGCTTTAGAGATGAAAAAGAAGGAAAGCTCAAATAATATAATAAATTACAAACAAATATTTGACGCATTTCCTGAAAGTTTAATTCTTCTAGACAAAAACTTTACCATATTGGATATGAATGACATAGCCGAGACTACTTTTAGTATCTCGATAAATCAAGCCAAAGGGAAAAAGTCTAATCATTTTATGCCAGTTGAACTTGAGGAACTTTGGATTAGAGCAATTGAGGAAGAACGTACGATTGTTGCAGATGAAATCAACCCCATATTAAGGAGCGGTGATAAAATTCCTATCCAGGCAATAGCTTCACCTCTGTATGATAATAATGGCGTAATTGATGGAGTAATTCTGCAAATTAAGGATATAGCGGGCACTAAGTTCCTAAACAGCAAGAATATGCAGGAAATATCTACTTCCAGATTTGAGACTCTCATGCTTGGGCTTGCTCATGAGCTAAAAAACCCTCTTAGCGGCATTAGGGGAGCAGCCCAATTACTTGCCAGTGATTTTGAGGATGAAGAGATCGTAAAATGCGCAGAGATTATAACAAAGGAAGCAGATAGACTCAGGGTTTTACTTGATTCACTAAAACAGCTCGAACCTTTTACCGAAGAAGTAAAAGAACCCTTGAACATCCACGATATTCTCATGGAAATAATTTATCTGGAATCAATGTCAAACAAACGCGAGAACATTAATTATACTCAGAACTTCGATATTACACTCCCTCAGATATATGGTGACATGAATTCACTTAAACAAGTTTTTTTAAACTTGATAAAAAACGCGGCCCTCGCAATAGAGGGCAATGGAAATATTACAATTTCAACAAAGTGGGTTACCGAACATAAGCTCAAGGGGCAAAGAACCATTTCAGTTGAAATTGAGGATGATGGATGCGGAATTCCAGAAGAATCTATGGAAAAAATTTTTAGTCCCTTTTATACTACAAGAAAAGAAGGCTCCGGGATTGGTTTATTTTTAGCATATCAGATTGTAGCAAAACACGGAGGCGCTATTCTAGTTGAGAGTGAGATAGGAACAGGTACTGTTTTCAAGGTATATCTCCCTGTTGAGATTACAAACACATAGAAACAGTATATTATGAGCAAAATGAAAAAAAGAATACTGGTAATAGATGATGAAGAAAGTATAAGATGGGTGCTTGGAAAGTGCCTTGAGAAAGAAGGATATGAAGTTGAATTCGGAGAAGACGGAACTCAGGGTATTAGTAAAGCCTTAAATGGAAATTTTTCGTCAATAATTCTGGACATTACCATGCCGGATATGACTGGTTTTGATGTGCTAAATGAAATCAGATCACACAACATAGACTCTCCTGTAATTATAATTACAGCGCAAAATACAGTGAAAAATGCAATCGACGCAATGAAGCAGGGAGCATATGATTATATAGCCAAGCCTTTTGATCTAGATGAAGTGAAAATTACGGTGGCAAGAGCAATTGAGAGTTATGAAAACTCAAAAAAATTAGACATCCTGCTTGATGAGGCTGCCGAAACAGAAACTCTCCAAGATATAGTAGGACAGTCTCAGGCGATGCTCAATATATATAAAATGATAGGTCGTGTAGCAGAACGCGATATTACCGTTCTGATCAATGGAGAAAGTGGAACCGGCAAAGAACTTGTAGCCAGAGCAATTCACTCAAACAGTATGAGGAGAAACAAAAAGCTTGTTGCCGTTAACATTGCCGCTATCCCGAATGAGCTTCTGGAGAGTGAGTTGTTCGGATATCAAAAAGGCGCGTTCACTGGAGCATCGGTTTCAAGACAGGGCCGCTTTGAAGAAGCTGACGGGGGTACCCTTCATCTGGACGAAATAGGCGATATGCCTCACGAGCTTCAGACTAAGCTGCTCAGGATTCTGGAAGAAAAGAAACTTTATCGATTGGGCAGTGAAAAACCATCTCCTGTAGATGTAAGAATTATAGCTTCAACAAATAAAAATCTGGAGAAAGAAGTTGAAGAAGGCAACTTCAGAGAAGACCTTTACTACAGACTTAACGCAATAACAATACAAATACCTCCTCTGAGAAACAGAATCGAAGATGTAGTCCCTCTCTGCGAACACTTTTTAAGTAAATATGGGAAAGAACTTGGCGTAGGGACTAGAAATCTCTCTGATGAAGCTAAAGAAATCATTACTAAATATAGCTGGCCGGGAAATGTCAGAGAATTGGAAAACATTATCAAACGTATTCTTGTACTATCATCAGATACCGTAATTACAAAAAAAACTCTTATAGATGCAGCTCCACATCTAGATAGTAAAAAACAAGGAGACCAGAAGACCCTGGACAGCTTAATTAAAACCGAACTAAGTTTTATTCTTGACTCACAGGACCAGGAATCTTCAGAAAAATTATATGAAACTATTATAAAGAAAGTGGAGAAACCGCTGATTGAAAAGGTGCTTGAGATAACAAAGGGAAACAAAAAGAAAGCGGCTCTGTTATTGGGGATAAACAGAAACACTCTTTCTAAAAAAATGGACGAGTTAGGATTTCAAGAGAGTGGTAAGGATTAAGCATAAATATTATTTGGATTTTTTTTGTTTCTCCATCTGTTCAAGACCTAGTTTGGCAGCTTCCTGTTCAGCTTTTTTTTTGTTTCTGCCTATACCCTTGCCAAATGTTTTCCTTCCTAGCTTTACTTCGATATGAAAATTTTTGTCGTGAGGAGGGCCTTCCTCCAGAACGACTTTATACTTGGGAACTTTTTTGAACTTTCTCTGAGCCACTTCTTGCAGCTTTGTTTTATAGTCCTTAAATATCTCCTCGTCCCCATTAAGGCAGTTTTTGAGCAACTTGGTAATAACTCTATAAACTTTCCTGTATCCGCCATCAATGAAAATAGCTCCGATAACAGCTTCAAAAGTTCCCGACAAATTAGACTCTCTCTCCCTGCCCCCGGTGTTTTCCTCACCTTTTCCCAAAAGCAACTGCTTGTTGATCCTTAATTCACGAGCAAAGTGTGCGAAATTCATTCTGCTGACTATTGAACTTCTCATCTTGGAAAGCTTGCCTTCAGAAGCATCTGGATAACGTTTATATAAAACATCGGCTACGACAAATCCCAAGACTGCATCGCCGAGAAATTCGAGCCTCTCATTACTCTCTACGGAGGTTTCATTGGCATAGGAACTATGGGTAAGCGCGGTTTTAAGGAGTTCCCGATCTTTAAATTTGTAATCGAGTTTTTTCTCAATCATTGACTTAAAAAACTATCATTAAGCGAAATGAAAATCAATATTGAGCAAATCACAGGAAAGATAAATTACGGGTGTGAAGTATTGTTAAAATTTTTATTGTGGCTTAAGTCTTAACTCAAAAAAATATTTAAAGTAACCGGCAAATCGTTCGGTATACTATGACTTACCATTAAGGTTAAAAACTCAATAACGAGGTGAAACATGAAAAACTCTAAGGTCATTTGTATTACATTTCTTCTTGCATTACTTTTTGTAATAAACTCTAACGCTCAAAGTGTGAAATATGAACAACAGACTCTTAGTGTTAACGGCAGCGGAGAAGTTTATATAGATCCCGATTTAGCAAATATTAGTTTTGCGGTTGAAACCAATGCCAAGACAGCATCCGATGCAGTTAAAGAAAACGCTGAAAAAACAAACAAAGTTCTGGAAGCTCTAAAATCACAAATCGGGAAGGACGACATATTATCCACAACTGGATACAACCTGTCACCTGTGTATGAATATAACAATCAAACAAAAAAATCCGAATTCACAGGATACAGAGCAACGAATTCAGTACTCGTAAAGACTTTCAATTTAAAAAATGTCGGGAATCTAATCGATTCTGCAGCAGAGGCCGGATCCAACAGCATACAGGGTTTGACGTTCGATTCAACCAAAAGGAATGAGCATATGAAGGAAGCTCTGGCAAAAGCGGTAAAAGATGCCAAAACTACAGCCGAAACAGTTGCAAATGCGGCAGGCGTAAAAATAACAACTATTTATCAAATCTCTCCTTCCTATAACTATCCTATACCTGTTTACAGAGATTTTGCGGAGAGCAAAATGGCCGCAGCACCTCCACCTCCACCTACCCCTATTGAAGCGGGTGAGATTTTAATAAAAGCTTCTGTAAATATGGTATTCGGGATTGAGTAGCCACTAATCTGGGGAGGAGCATTCTTCACAGGAACACATATTCCTCAGAAACTCAAAAGTATATATTCCCGTGTCGTGTTTATCGTTCCAGTGAAACTTATAGGCATAATGTCCAACAGGCTCAATTTCTATTGGCTGCAACTTTGCTGACTTGACCCTTAGGGGGATGGTCTTTTTAAATGGCAGTTTGCCGTCCTTGCTGTTTTTCCTCAGCTGCCTGCAGGTTGCACAGGGGCATTCCTGTCTAAGATCGTCATACAGATACAGGCTCTGGTGGCCGTCTTCCCAAACTACCATTAATGTTGTATCGCTAAATTCTATAATTTCACTTGGTTTGTATTTCAAGATTTTATCCTTGCAATTTTTTCTTTAGTTTACCTAAAACTCGTAACTCTAAAATCATATATCAATTATATGAACATTTATAGGATAATCCGTTGCAGGATGAACATGAAATCAGTATAATCCATATCATATGGAAATGGACGTAGCCGGCATAGTAGCAGAGTGGATTCAGGAGTCAAAGAACATTGTTGTTCTTACAGGAGAGGAACTTTCATCAGAATCCGGGCTGACTAACTTATTAGGCTCAGGCCTTAACCCTCATATCAGGGATTTTCGTGAAGATAAAGAGATTAGAGCAAAATATTGGAAGAAGCTGAAAGATGTTTATCCAACAATACACAATGCTGAACCCAGCCCTTCCCACCTCGCTATAGCTGAGCTTGAAATGATCAGTGGTATGGATTGTATTTTTACCCAGGCAACAGATGGTCTCCACCATAAAGCCGGGAGCAGTACTGTAATAGAGCTTAATAGTTCAATGTTATGGATTACATGCACAAGCTGTGGAAAGGACTACTCCACAGATGAAATTCTGAGCTTCTTAGAAAAAGGTGTTGAAATCCCGAAATGTATTGAATGTGGAAGTGATCAGATTAAACCTCCTGTTTCTTTTCCCGGACAGCCGCCCCCGCATTGGGAAATAAGAGAGGCGTGGATCAGAATTCAGAAAGCGGACTTATTTATTATTGCAGGAGCTTCGCTTGAGCACGAACCAGTTGCATCATTTCCATTTCTGGCTAAAGAAAAAGACATAAAGGTAGTAATAATCAGTGAGAATCAAAGTCCTGCCGACGACCATGTTGACGCTGTAATTTATGGTAAGCCTTCACATGTACTAGCCTACATAGTAAGCAAAATCAAAGAAGGTATTACGATAACCTAGATTGCCCTTTGAAATTCAAAATAAGTCGGCAATAATTATCTACATGCATTATTCCAAGGAGATATAATGGCTCAGGAAAAGTCGATTTCAGACGAAGTAAAAAAATACGCATCCAATATTGATCGTGACATATATACCGTAAGCAATATACCAGAAGAAGTTGTAGCGGTAATCTTTGCCTATGTAAGCAGGAGTCCGAAAGGCTTTAGAGAAAATATAGGCACTGTGATTCAGGAAGAGCAGCTTGGTCAGGAGAGAGCGGCCAAGTTTCACGAAAAATGGGTATTGAATTACGGTCATGCTTCGGTTGCGGAGCACGCTGCCGTTCATATGGGAATAGAACGTGTATCCCGCTTATTTTCATCCATTCTTGAGCTTTCAAACGAATATATGTCCTTTACAGAATATTCCCAGAGATACCAGAGCCCTCAAAAAGGAGACTTCTTTATCCCCGAGGAATTGAACAAAGATAAGCCACTTAAGAATAAATATACAGAGCTAAATAACTATCAGTACGATTTATATTCGGAGTTGAACGACAAGCTCTTTGAATTTCTGAAAGATACAGTCCGGACACCCAATGGAATGGAAGAGCGCGTTCATCACAGAGCGCTTGAAAAAATCGCTTTTGAAGACGCGCGTTATGCCCTCAATCTGGCAACCTATACAAACCTAGGAATGACGGCCAACGCAAGAGCAATTGAAGACTCACTTACCAAGCTGTTATCAAGCAGATATCCCGAGGTCAGAAAAAGAGCCGAGGAAATGAAGGAAGAGGTAAGATTTTCAGTTCCCACGCTGGTTAAATATGCTAATGAAAATGAATACCTAACACATTATAGACAAACTCTTGATAAAATTGCCCAAAATGTAGTTGGCAGTAAATCAGAAGCTTCGAATCGGTCATACGAAGTAAATTTGCTTAACTGGACGGGAAAGGACTCATCTGATCCCGAACTTGTAGCTTTGGGCATAATGATAAAGGCGATATTGTTCGAACATTCGGGCGAAAGTTATGAAAAAATAGATAAGGATCTAGATAGCATGAGCCTGGAAAACAAGCTCGACATACTGAAAAAATCTCTTGAGAAATTAGGAAAGTTCGACAATCCTGTTAACGCTCTTAAGCTTGTAAAATATGATGTTGAGTTTGCAATAAGTGAGGCTTGCTGGCACCAGCTGCTTCGCCACAGAAAAGTTAACTGGATTGTGCAGGAACCTGGAATTCAGAGCGGCATTACTGTTCCACCCCATATAGAACAATCAGGTACTGAGGATTTGCTCAGAAAAGCAGTTTCAGAGAGTGAGGTGCTTTATGAGGAACTCATAAACAATAATCTGCCTGAAGTGGCAAGCTACGTAGTTACTAATGCACATAACAGGAGAATGCTCGGGAATTTTGATTTATGGGAGCTTTACCATTTGATTAACCTGAGAATGTCAGAGGGCGCTCAATGGGACATAAAAAACATCATAGGAATACTGGCTGAAAAAATTAGCGCGCATCATCCTAATCTGGTGAAACCCGCGCGCGAAAGGCTGGATTAGACATACTGAATGAAAATAACCAAGTGTGACAGCTGCGGCATGGAAATAAGTACAAAGACCGACTATTGCCCGGGATGTGGAGAAAAAATAGGACGGAAAATGGGAAATTCCAAGAGGCTTTCCACAAGAATAATCTTTTTTCTTATGGCCGTATACATTATTTATTCCGCAATAAAAATATTCCTCGAACAGTAACACAGAGACAAAGAATGGCTAATCAAGAACACGTAAACATTATTAAACAGGGAGTAGCCCACTGGAATAACTGGAGGGTCGAGAATCCCGATGTTGTGCCCGATCTCGCGTGGGCAAATTTGGTAGGCATAGACTTGTCCGGCGCTAACTTAGAAGGCGCAAATATGAAACTCGCTTTTTGCCGTGGGGGAAATCTGGAGGGGATAAATTTCAGAAACGCCAATCTGTACGGCATTAATCTTGAAGAATCCAACTCAAAATCTGCGGATATGGAAAGTGCCACTCTTGAAGGCGCCCATCTTAGAAAAGCTGACCTTACAGGAGCTAATCTCAGAGGCGCAAATATGAAACTTGCCAACCTACAGGATGCGGTATTAACAGACGCCGATTTTACAGGAGCATCCAAGCTGACACTCGAGCAGTTTGAAGGAGTTCAATCATTGTCAGGAACAAAGCTTGATTCTGAAATAGTTGACCGGTTAAAAGAGATGAATCCTGAACTCTTTTGAACAAATTCTTGACTATGTCAGCTCTATCTAAAATACTTTTATTGAAATGGAAGACCAACCGTCGTTTAAAGAACTGCTTAGCGAAAAGATATATACAGTCTCTGAAATTACAGCCAGAATCAAAAATACTATAGAAGAGGAGATTGGATTTGAATATGTCTGGATTGCAGGAGAGGTATCTAACTTCAGAGGTAACTACGCAAGCGGACACTGGTATTTCTCTTTAAAGGACAACGAGACTCAGATATCCGCTGTGTGTTTTAAATGGGCTAATCAATATATAAAGTTCCTTCCCGAAAATGGAATGGAAGTAATTGTATGCGGACAAATTAGCGTTTATGAAAAGCAGGGATCTTACCAAATCAATGTCAGATATGTAGAGCCCAAAGGAGTCGGTGCACAGGCGCTAGCTCTTGAGCAGCTAAAAGAAAAACTTCTTAAGGAAGGACTGTTTGATGAGGAAAGAAAGCGCCCGCTGCCGTTCCTGCCTCAGAGAATCGGTATAGTCACTTCCCCAACAGGCGCAGCGGTCAAAGACATATTGAAAGTCCTGGACAGAAGGTTCCCAAACCTTGATATCCTGATCTCGCCTGCAAGAGTCCAGGGAGATGAAGCACCGTCAGAAATAGTAAAAGCACTAAAGAGGCTCTATAAACAAAAAGATATAGAACTAATAATAGTAGCTCGAGGAGGAGGCTCAAAAGAGGACCTCTGGGCTTTTAATGATGAGGGTGTTGCAAGAGAAATAGTAAAATCCCCCGTTCCGGTGATTTCCGCAATAGGACATGAAATAGATATAACAATAGCCGATCTCGTAGCCGACGTAAGAGCGGCCACGCCTTCAATGGCAGCTGAAATTGCGGTCAGAGAAAAACAGGAGCTTATAGATGACATTGTCTATTTGAAAGAACGGATAGCTCATGCGCTTAATAATCAGATCGAATTATACGCCAGGGAAATAGACCAGCTCCAGTCGGAGTTAGCATATTCCATGCAGTCAAGATTAGACCTTGCCTCTTCTGAGCTTTCTAATCTTTCTGGTAATCTTGACGCGCTTAGCCCATTGAAAGTGCTTAACCGAGGATACAGTATTACACAAAAGCTACCGAAGAAGGAAATTATTAAAGATTCTAAGAAGCTTAAAAAGGGAGATGATGTACTTATTAGTTTTAATAAGGGCGAAGCTAAATGCACTGTAAAAGAAACAAAAAACTAGTCGCCTGGATTAGTTAGCTCGGGTACTTCCAACAAACTCACTCCGGCTCTCAGAAATAAATTTTCAACTTCTTTTTTCGGCTTTGAATCCGTGAACACGTATTTGATTCTTGCTCCGAGATCACTTCGAAGTTTCTTTTCACCGGAAGTTCCGTTTAAGCTCGACATTGACTTATCGTAGATTGCTTCCAAACCATCGCATGTTTCATACAGGATAGTCGGCATGACCTCTAAAATATCATAGTAAAAATCCTTCCTGGATTCTGCGACCGCAGCTCTTGTGCCCATGAAGAAGGTCAAATAGTTTATCAACTTAGAAAACGGGCTTGCGGAAGTCATGTAAGAAAAGGATTGGTCCTCAATTCCGATTTGAGAAAACTTGTCAGTAGCCTCTGACAATACTCTCAGAATTTCACCCTGTGTGATTTTTTTGGATTTTCCATCTGATCCTGAAAATATTAAAGCCATGTTTTCAGGAGTTATGCTTTCCGATACGGTGGTTAGTTCATCATGAAGCTTCTTTCTTTTCATAAGCCCGGATTTCTGAACAAGCTTAAAATTGATGATCCGTTCGTGTTTCAACCTTACATCTGAAAAGAAGACTATTCTCTCGGCGTCTGAAATCTGATTTTCTCTCTCCTGGAGCTCGTCCAAAATGCTTTCATCTTCCAGAAATATTACTATAGACTTAGAACTGTTTGCTGCCTCTATTATATTATCCAGAGCTACTTCCCGGGGCAGCGGCACCACAACGCCGCCAAGATGGTAAACCGCTATTTCAGTCGCTATTGAATCAAGGTTATTTGATGAGGCAATGAGAGCGTTGTCACCGGGTTTGAATCCGATATCCATTAAAAAACTTGCAATATTTTTAACTTCCCTGTCAAAATCAAGCCAGGTGATCTGCTTCCAGCTCCATCCGTCTCTTCGCTGAAAAAGAAGCCTGGTGCCATGCTCTTTTACTTTACTTGCTACTAATTCAGGTATAGTGCTTTCACTCATAAGTATTCCTTATTGGTATTGATTAGAATATTATCTGTAGATTCCGTGTAAAATATACAATAAAAATGATAATTTGAAACAATGAAGCATACAGAAAAATTAAAACCGTTCCCAAGCGAGCTGCTCGATTTTGCCAGAGAAGTAGTGATTGAGTTAAGAAATGAGGGACATAAGGCATATTGTGTTGGCGGTTGTGCAAGAGACACGCTACTTGGCATAGAGCCAAAGGAGTATGACATTACAACAAGCGCCACTCCTGAAGAAGTAGCCGATATATTCCCTCATACGGTTCCTATAGGAGCCAGCTTTGGCGTAATGCTCGTAATCACAGGTAAATATCAATTTGAAGTAGCAACATTCAGAAAGGACCAAAGTTATAGCGATGGGAGACATCCGGACAGCGTCATATATAGCTCTCAGGAGCAAGAAGACGTCCTGAGAAGGGACTTTACAATAAACGGCATGTTGTATGACCCTCTTGAAGAAGAAGTGATCGATTATGTAGACGGAATAACTGATATAAACAATAAATTAGTCAGAACAATTGGAGACCCCTACGAGCGTTTTAAGGAAGACAAGCTACGCATGATGAGAGCCATAAGGTTCAGCAGCAGATATCAGTTTGAACTTGATTTGGAAACTTTTGCCGCAATAGAGAAATTGGCCGCCGATATAACACAAGTCAGCAGCGAGAGAATAAGAGATGAAATTATTAAAATAGTTTCTCAGAACAATCCGGGCCACGGACTTAGAATGTTATCCCTGAGCGGACTGCTCAAATACGTACTTCCGGAAGTGGAGATCATGAATGGGGTCGAACAACCCCCGGAGTTTCATCCAGAGGGGGATGTTTTTATACACACATGCTTGGTACTGGACAAACTCTATGAAAATCAAAACGGTGCCGTGTCGCCGGAACTTGCCATAGGTGCTTTACTTCATGACGTCGGAAAGCCCCCTACTTTCTCCGTTTCGGACAGGATCAGATTTAATGGACATGACAAGCTGGGAGCCGAGATGTCAAAAAAGATATGCAGGGATCTTAAATTCTCTAACAAGCAGATAGAGATTATATATGCACTAATAAGAGATCATCTCAAATTTAAAGACGTTTTTAAAATGAAAAAAAGTACGTTGAAAAAATTTATAGGAATGCCCCATTTTGAAGAACATATGGCGCTCCATCTAGCAGATTGTCAGGCAAGCCACGGATTGACAACTGCCTATGAGTTTATAATGGAGAAGTATAATGAATTTGAAGAGGAGGAAATAAAACCCGCTCCTCTGATAAGCGGCAGCGAACTGATTGAAATGGGATATGAGCCCGGCCCCCTCTTTACCGAAATCCTGAGTTTTGTAGAAGAAGCACAGCTTGAAGGGGATATCAATACAGAAGAAGAAGCCAAAAAGGCCGTAATCAAAACATATCCGGCAGACAAGTATCAAAATTAAAACCATACACTCCTGTATATCACCAATGTATTAAAAGATGACACTCGGAATGAAATAGTTTTAATCTTAGGAAAAACAGTGGAAAGAACTGTGATGGGGAAGTGCTTTTATAACACTCCCCCAGGCAGTAGTTATATTTTTCCTTGTAGCAAGAATGCTATGAGAAGAGCATAAATAACGAGTGACTCGATAAGAGCAAGACCAATAATCATTGGTGTAAGAATCTTCGAGCTAGCACCAGGATTTCTAGCAATACCGCTTAGAGCAGCAGCAGTTGCTCGTCCTTGACCCAATCCAGCCACACCGGCAGCTATACCGATTCCAAGTCCTGCACCTAGAGCAAGCCCTAGTTTTGTCAACTCTCCGCCCTCAGCAGCATGCGCTGATTCCGGAACAAAAGCTGCAATCATAGCAACTCCAAATATCGAAAGCAATGATAACGCCTTTTTCATTTGTCTACCTCCTTTTCGTTGAGTAGGTCTTTTTTTTAATAATTTTATATTCAGCTTTATTCAATATCCGCATCGTGCGCAACCGCAAGAGATATATAGATAGCAGAAAGCACGGTAAATATAAACGCCTGCAGTAAAGACACAAAAATTCCAAGCCCGACAAAAATAGCCGGAATTAGGTAATGCACAAGATTTGTGAAAACCCCAAGTACCATATGGTCACCGGTTATGTTCATGAACAGCCTTAGTGAAAGGGATACGGGGCGTACAAAATGACTTATTATTTCAATTACGAACATCAGCGGGGCAAGAAAAATAACCGGTCCTGCAAAATGTTTTAGATAGTCAATACCGTTTTCTTTAAATCCATAATAGTTATACATTACAAAAATTACGATACCGCAGGCCACAGGTACATTGAAATTACCCGTTGGGGGAAGAAATCCCGGAATTATTCCCAGTAGGTTGGCAAACATTATAAAAAAGAACGCTCCGCCTAAAATCGGGAAGTACAATTTAGCTTTTTCTCTCGAGCCCAGCATATTGGTAAAAAGATCAAAGAGAAAATCAATGGTCAGAATTTCAAAGATAGTTCTTATCGAAAATTTCTCATCCGGCAACACCGAGTCTTCGCTCGAAAGGATCTTGCTTATTTTCAACCCGGCTAAGGCCAATATAATAAGAACCAGGATAGATCCCAGAATATAATCGTATTTATCTAATCCAAGTAGTGTAAACCAGCTAAAGTGCTCCATTTGTACTCCTTCTTAAACTTTCTCCGATTATTACTATTACAACACCTGTAACACCGATGAAGAATCCGTAAATATTAACCTCGGTGAATATAAATATTGAGGCTACGATGCCTATCAATACCGCCATTTTAATTATGAAAGCGAATATTCCAAATCCTACCGAAGATGATTTGGAAACAAGCGCATTAACAACAAACCTGATTGCTATAAAGTTTGCAGTAAATAATACTCCCCCAGCTAAAACACCTAATGCCATTTGCTGAGATCCTACAAAATAGTTAACCGCAACTAATAATGCCGTAACTATTAAGCTGTATTTCTCTACGTTTCCAATTGATGCTATGTTAATCAGACTCGTTGCCTTTTCTGTCATTATACCGATTAATCATCCTAATTAATAAACTAAAACCAGTTATAACCCCCGCTACAAGACCTAACACTGTAAACCAGGGTGTTTGTGTTTGGAGCCAACCATCTAGAAAGTCTCCCAAAACTATGCCCGCAATGACCGAGAACCCAAGTTCAAACCCAATTACTATAAATACCAGCCATCTGTATTTTTTTTGTTTTTTAAATGTAATACCTCAACAAATTGCAATGATTTTTACTATAGGTCTTTAAGACTCTTATACAACGCATTGAGCGTTTTATCCACATCCTTTTCAGTATGAGACAGTGAAAGAAAAACAGCCTCAAATTGAGAAGGCGGAAACATAATACCAGCACTTTGCAAATTTTCAAAAAATTTTGAATATTTTTTTGTATCACAGCTGAGAGCAGTCGCATAATCATAAGGATTTGTCTCTGAAAAAAACAATGTAAACATCGATTCTATTGAGTTAATACTTGCTTTTATCTGAAGTTTTTTAATAATATCTTCAAGCCCGCCAACCAGATTCTCAGTAAGTTTTCTCAATTTAACATAGTTTGATTTTTTGTTTAACTTGGTCAACGTAGCAAGCCCCGCAGCCATAGCCAGTGGGTTACCCGATAGAGTTCCGGCCTGATACATTGGACCTATCGGGGCAACCATGCTCATTATTTTTTTACTTCCGCCAAACGCTCCTACAGGAAGCCCTCCTCCAATAATTTTTCCCAGACAGGTTATATCGGGAGTGACGCCGAAATATGCTTGGGCTCCTCCCATACCGAGTCTGAATCCTGTGATAACCTCGTCGAAAATCAAAAGAGATCCATTTTTTCTTGTTATTTTTCTCAAGTTTTCAAGAAAGCCTTTTTGTGGTGGAATAACACCCATATTGGCCGCAACAGGCTCCAGAATTACAGCAGCAATTTTATCGCCGTATTTTTTAAATAATTTTTCCACAGAATCAATATTATTATATTTTGCCAAGAGCGTTTTATCCGTGAATGATTTTGGCACACCGGGGCTGCTTGGAGTGCCGAAGGTTGTCGCTCCAGAGCCCGCCTGAACTAGTAAAAAGTCGGCGTGTCCATGATAACAACCCTCAAATTTGATTATGTAATCCCTCTTAGTATAGGCCCTGGCTAAACGTACAGCGCTCATTGCAGCCTCGGTGCCGGAATTAGTCATCCTGATCATGTCAATTCCGGGAAAAGATTTAACAATAAGTTTTGCAATAGCCACTTCATCCGGACACGGCGCACCATAGCTGGTCCCTTTTTCCGCAGCCTGTTTAATGGCCCTAACAACATCGAGGTCCGAATGACCCAAGATTAGCGGTCCCCAGGAAGACATGTAATCTATGTACTTATTACCATCCAGATCGTACGTATAGGCGCCTTTGGCTTTTGATATAAAAGCAGGTGTCCCCCCAACAGCATTAAAAGATCTGACCGGGCTGTTAACACCGCCGGGCATCAATCCCTGG
>CBDUCG010000026.1:0-18849 GCA_965365595.1 uncultured bacterium | reverse complement strand
TTTTTTCTCGGAAGTCTTCAGATGGGAAAAGTGATATGTGTTGCAAATCAGAAAGGCGGGGTTGGAAAGACAACGACCGTAATTAATCTTGCCGCTTCATTGGCTGCTGCACATAAGAAAACACTCTTCGTAGATTTTGACCCTCAAGGCAACGCGTCAAGCGGTGTTGGAATAGATAAAGACAATATAAAGGAAACTATATACAATGCGGTCGTCGGGGAATGCTCTATAAATGATATATCTGTTAATGTAGAACCTGATTCTCTGGGAGGATATTTAACGGTTGTGCCAGCAAACTCGGAGTTAACCGGCGCTGAAGTTGAACTAATACATTTGGATAGAAGAGAGTGGAGGCTAAAAGACTCAATTGAAACTGTCAGGGATCAATATGACTACATATTCATTGACTGCCCCCCTTCACTTAGCCTCTTAACAGTAAATGCGCTTGCAGCTTCTGATTCCGTTCTGGTACCCGTTCAATGTGAGTATTATGCAATGGAGGGTCTCGGTCAGTTAAAAAGGACTATCTCATTAATTAAACAGAGGGTGAATCCGGAATTGAGCATAGAAGGATATCTTCTGACTATGTTTGACTCGCGTAACAATATTTGCCATATGGTTGCAGGTGAGCTAAGAAATTATTTTAACACCGATGTATTTGATACTGTAATACCCCGGAATGTAAGGCTTGCAGAATCTCCTAGTCACGGGAAACCTGCCTTACTGTATGATGTTAAATCTATAGGAGCACAGAGCTATATTAAGCTGGCTCAGGAAATAATAGCCCGAAACGGAGGTCAGTCAGTTGAAGAAGTCTAACCTGGGTAGGGGACTGGATGCCCTGATACCCAAAGAAGAAAAACTTGAAGGCTATTTTGTGGCTTCTATTAATGAAGTAAAACCTAATTCATCACAGCCTAGGAAAGAGTTTGATGAGGAAGCAATCGGCGAGCTGGCCAATTCGATTAAAGAAAAAGGCATACTCCAACCTTTAGTGGTAAGGACCATTGAAAACGGTTACGAAATAATAGCAGGGGAGAGGAGATGGAGAGCCGCACAACGGGCCGGGGTTACTAGAGTTCCTGTAATAATAAAAGAGGCGTCGGACCGCGAGGTAATGGAGCTTGCTTTGATTGAAAACCTTCAGCGCGAGGACTTAAATCCCATAGAAGAGGCTGTTGCCTACCAACACCTTATTGATGAGTTTGAATTGACTCATGAAGATGTCTCACGCCAGATCGGCAAAGAAAGATCGACTATAACAAATCAGCTCAGGCTATTAAAACTTCCCGAAGAAGCCAAGGCCGCGCTTATAGCTGGTGACATTACCGCCGGTCATGCGAGAGCAATATTAAGCATAGAATCCCCTGAGGAATTAAGAGAAGCTTTAAACGCGATTACAAAACAAAGGCTATCTGTAAGGAACACAGAGCAGCTTATAAAAAAGATATCAAGACGGAAGAAAAAACAAGCTGGTTCAGAACAGGAAGATATATACCTGAAAGAGGTTGTAAATGAATTAAAAAATGCTCTCAGCACTCAGGTAAGAATTGTGGATAAACAGGGAAAGGGTAAGATTGAAATAGACTATTATTCAAATGACGAGCTTGAGAGGCTGACAGACATTCTCAAGGGGAATTCATAACAGAGGAAAATAAATTTAATGAAAGAGTTCAAAGTTAAAGTTGAAGTTAAGTTAAAGCCGGTTGTTCTTGATCCTCAGGGCAAAACAGTGCTTAGCGCGCTACATAATCTTGGCTATGATAAAGTAGAGGATGCCAGAATAGGCAAGCTTATCGAACTTAAGATTGCCGGTGAGGACGCAGACAAAGTCAGAGAAAAAGTCAACGATATGTGTATGAAACTGCTTTCTAATCCAGTGATTGAGGATTTTGTTGTAAATGTCCAAGAGTAATGTCTATAGATTCGGCATAGTAGTCTTTCCTGGGTCCAACTGCGACCATGACTGCTACCATGCGGTTAAACATGTTATGGGGCAGGAATGTGAATTTTTATGGCACCACGAGACTGATATAGAAGGTTTTGACTGCATTATCCTTCCCGGAGGGTTTTCTTACGGTGACTATTTAAGGACAGGGTCAATTGCGAGCCTTTCCCCAATCATGAAATCCGTTAAAAAATTTGCGGATGCCGGAAATCCGGTACTTGGCATATGTAACGGTTTTCAAGTCCTTGTGGAGTCGGGCCTCTTACAGGGAGCGCTTATAAAAAACTCTTCGCTAAAATTTGCGTGCAAGTGGGTAAATCTAAGGGTTGAGAGCACAAGAAATATTTTTACCGATAAATTGAATGTTGGAGACATACTGCATATTCCGATTGCCCACGGCGAGGGAAATTATTTCTGTACACCCGATGAGCTGAAAGCGCTTAACGAAAATTCTCAAATTGTATTTAGATACTGCTCAGAATCCGGCGAATTGACAGAAGAATCTAACCCAAACGGCTCGATAGAAAATATAGCCGGAATAACCAACATAAAGGGTAATGTTTTAGGCATGATGCCTCATCCAGAACGCTCTGCTGAGGAAACCTTAAACGGAACTCAGGGCAAGATAATTTTTGAATCAATTATTTCCTGGCTTAATCTAAATAAGAAAGAAAAAGGTCGGGCTTAAACTTCCGCTTAATTCTATTATGGGTAAATTAATAATCCTCATACTGATAGTGTTGATTGCTTTTTGGATAGGAAGATTATCGGTGAGTTCCAGAAAGAATACAAAATCCAGAAACAATTCGAGCGATGAAGGAAATATTGATGAAGGAAATATTATAGATATTGAAATAGAAGATGAGACTAAATCAGATTGAGTTTGCCTGTATCACTCTGCCTAAGTATTTGTTGCATATGTGCCGTTATGGTACTCTTACTGCAACATTATTTTAGATTGATTGGATAAAAATTGAGTGTATTTAAATGGCAGAATATAAAATTGACACACAGATAGACATTACAAAAGAAATTTGTCCGATGACTTTTGTAAAAACAAAGTTAAAACTTGAAACTATGTCCACGGGAGAAGTGCTTGAAGTTACATTACGGGAAGGTGAGCCTTTGATAAATGTGCCGAAAAGCGTAGAACAGGACGGACATAAAATATTGGATCTCCGCCAGGAAGGCGATATTTACAAACTTGTAATTGAGCGTACTTAATGAACGTATCTTTAGCCAGCGTTAAATCATCTGAAAGTGGATTAAAACGAGCAGATTCCGTAGTTGAGTTAGTCGGAAACACTCCTTTAATTAAACTAAACAATATTACTGAAGGCGTAAGCCCCAATGTGGGAGTATACGCAAAAGCCGAGTGGTTTAACCCCGGAGGCTCTGTTAAGGACAGGCCTGCTCTCTGGATGATTCTGGATGGAATTAATTCAGGGAAGCTGACTAGGGATAAAATTCTCATGGATTCTTCTTCGGGCAACACGGCGATTGCCTACGCAATGCTGGGCGCCGCTCTGGGGTATAAGGTAGAGCTGGTGACGCCGATGAATATTAATATAGAGCGCAAAAAAACTCTTACCGCATTCGGAGCCAAAATAATTTATTCCGACCCGCTTGAGGGCTCAGACGGAGCAATAAGGCTGGCAAGAAAATTGAAGGCTGAGAATCCGGATAAATACTTTATGCCAGATCAGTATAATAACCCCGCCAACCCGCAGTCTCATTACGAAACAACTGCTGTGGAAATATGGGAGCAGACACAGGGGCGTGTAACACACTTTCTTGCGGGACTCGGAACGAGTGGAACCTTTATGGGAACCAGTAAGAGACTTAAAGAATTCAATCCTGAAATAAAGACTATATCCATTGAACCATCTGAGGCTCTGCACGGACTTGAGGGAATGAAACACATGCCTACATCAATTGTTCCAGGCATATATGATGAACACAAAGCGGATGAACTAGTAAGAGTTACAACTGAAGACGCTTATGATACTATGAAGGGTCTTCTTAAAAAAGAGGGTATTTTTGTAGGCCATTCAGGAGGCGCAGTTGCGTATGCCGCAATTGAGTGCGCTAAAACTCTGGAAGAAGGTGTTGTTGTCACTGTATTCCCAGATGGTGGATACAGATACTTGAGTGGAGGCATATGGTGGTAAAAGTAGCTAAATCAGCTTATGACGGAATGATAAAGCACGCTGAGTCAGGATTTCCTCATGAAGTATGCGGGGTTATGATCGGCACAGAAAGCCATATAACTCACTATAAAGAATGTGGAAATCTAAACACCGAAAGAGCTCACGACCGTTATGAACTTGATCCTATTTCATTTAAGGAAGCCGATGAATGGGCTCGGGAAAACGGTATGGAAATACTCGGTATTTACCATTCTCATCCCGACCATCCTTCAAAAGCATCGGAGACAGACCGCCAAAGAGGCTGGCCCGACTGGATATATATTATCTTTTCAATAATGGGCGGAAAGTACAGCGACGCGAGAGCCTGGGTCTTGGAAGATTTTGACGGTCAGTTTAGCGAAGAAAACATAGAAGTTGTGGAAGGTTGAGAATGCAACTAACTGAAGATCAAATTTACAGATACAGCAGACACATTTTACTGCCGGAAGTAGGCGGAGAGGGCCAACAGAAACTCCTGGATGCAAAAGTATTTTGTCTTGGCATGGGCGGTTTGGGCTCTCCGATTTCTCTCTACCTTGCTGCTGCAGGTGTTGGTACACTTGGCATTGCGGACTCAGACCAGGTAGACATATCAAACTTACAGAGGCAGGTACTTCACTACACTGAAGATATTGGAAAACCTAAAACTCATTCAGCTCAGGAAAAACTCGAGAGGTTAAATCCTGATGTAAATATAATTGCATACGACAGCAAGATAACTAAAGACAACATCCGAGATATAGTCCGCAATTTTGATATTGTTGTAGACGGTACGGACAACTTCATGACAAGATATCTAGTTAACGACGCTTGTTACTTTGAAAGAAAGACTCTGATCTCGGGGGCCATTTTTCAATTCGAAGGACAAATATCGGTTTTCAAGCCCCATGAAGGAGGGGCCTGCTACCGCTGTCTGTATCCGGAAATCCCACCTGAAGGCATGATGCCCAGTTGTCAGGAAGCTGGCATACTCGGCGCTGTGGCAGGAACAGTCGGGACAATGCAGGCCGTGGAGACACTAAAGGAAATATTGGAAATAGGCGATACCCTTGAGAACAGACTTTTAATTTTTAATGCGCTTAAGATGACCGTTGATTCTCTAAAAGTAAACAAGCACCCGAAATGCTGCCTTTGCGGAGAGAACGCATCGATTAAGGAAGTTGCAGAATATGTAAAGCCTGAATGTGATTACGAGAACACAGCTAACTCTTAAAAAGCACTAAAATTCAACAATAAAGAGTATTAGAATTACGCAGCATGCTCTGAACTTGACAACACCTTATACCTCCAACATACTAAACAACTCAAAACGGCTTTTAACTCTTTTATGACTAATAATTTCGGGGAATTTTAAATGGATTTATCAGATGTTTTTCAAAGTACTCTTCTCATTGGGCCGGAACTTTCACTAATCATAGCAGGGCTAATAATTATAGTGCTTGATCCTCTGCTTAAAGGGTCTTCCAAAAATAATATATATGGTATTGCGCTTTTGGGATTGGCAGTCGGCTTCATTCTTAATTTAAAAAGATTCGGAGCTCCTGAATCTGCGTTCTCAGGTGCTCTTTCCTTAGATGATTTCGCGGCATATTTTAACTTAATATTTCTAATCGGGGCCTTTCTAGCAGTTATCCTCTCAAGGGATTATCTTTCAAATATTAGCAAATACGCAAATGAGTTCTACGCGCTAATACTTTTTTCAACCTCGGGAATGATGATACTAAGCTCTGCGCAGGAGTTTATGTCACTATTTCTTGGATTCGAAATAATGTCTATCTCAGTATATATACTCTCGGCATTTAACCGTAAATCAGTGAGGTCTACCGAAGCAGGAATTAAATATCTCATCCTCGGTGGATTTTCATCAGCAATTCTTCTGTACGGTATAGCGCTCCTCTATGGTGCTTCAGGTTCTGTATATTTAGCCGAAATAGTTAGCAATTTCGATCCGGCAGACCCGTTGTTCCTTGCAGGAAGCGCACTGGTTCTGGTCGGATTTATATTTAAAATAGGAGCCTTTCCCCTTCATCAGTGGGTCCCTGATGTTTATGAGGGCGCGCCAATGCCTGTAACCGCATTTATGTCTGTAGGGGTTAAAGCCGCAGCTTTTGCTATCCTGTTGCGAGTTATTTTTGAAGGATTTACCGAGATACAGTTCAGCATTATGCCTGTTCTCTGGATAATAGCCGTATTTACTATGATTGTAGGAAATATAGCAGCAATCGCACAGACCAGTATTAAGCGAATGCTGGCTTATTCCAGCATAGCTCACGCAGGGTATGCTCTGGTTGGTGTAGTTGCCGCTTATGGCGGAGAGCAGTTAGCTGTAAGTAGCGTTATTTATTATCTTTTTGCATATATGTTTATGAATCTGGGTGCATTTGGGGTATTGGCATATCTTTCTAAGGCCGGAAAAGAGTGCGAGACATTTGAAGATATATCGGGACTATGGAAAAAGAGACCCTACATTGCTCTTGCCTTGGGCGTATTTATGTTTTCTCTGGCGGGAATTCCTCCGACAATAGGGTTCTTTGCCAAATACAGGATCTTTCTTTCCGCCGTTCAGGCCGATTTTTACTGGCTTGCTGTGATAGGTATTCTGAGCAGTGTGGTATCAGCCTATTATTATCTAAGAGTGCTTGTTTATGCTTATATGAAAGAAGATACGACTACATTTCCATCGTTTCAACCCGCTTCCTCAATAGTGTTAATAATTCTATGTCTGGGTACTCTGATATTGGGAGTATTCCCATTCGATTCCTGGGATTTAGCTCTGGAAGCAGCGGGATCAGTCCTGGTAGCTTTTAGCGGCGGATAACATTTCCAAATCTTTAAAGGCACTTACATAAATTTAATAGTTCGTTACTAAACCTAACAATTTTGAATACTTAACCTAAATATTGTATAATTAACTTTAACAATCCATGGCAAGAAAGAGAAGTAGTTCCAAGCAAAATTCCTCAGATAATCTTATTAGAGAATTGATTTCAGCATTCTTATTCTCTTTAGGGATTTTCTCCGCCCTAAGCCTTATTTTCTACAGCTCCGGCACCGATCAGGATGTTCAGGGCGCTATGGGCACAATCGGGGTATTCATATCCGATATGCTCGGAAAAGCTTTTGGTATATGTGCTTTTGTAGTACCGATAGCACTGTTTTACTCATCTGTAGTAGTATTTATGAACAGAGCGGGCAGTGGAATTTACAGAAAAGCCACAGCCGCTTTCATCTTCCTGCTGGCAATAATGACTTTTCTGGGTCTTGCTTTTACAGGTACCGACTTTCTGGGCTACAATCCGTCAGGTGGCTGGATCGGAGCTTCAGTCGCTGCAATACTTAAAGACGGCATAGCAGGCACGGTCGGGTCATATTTAATTGTAACTATATTGTTTTTGCTCAGTTTAATAATAATATCGACTCTATCTCTGACGGAAATAATCACAGTTACAGGCAAGTGGTCTATGTATATAGTTCAGCACATATCAGCAGTTACTAAATTTTTCACCATTAAAGGTAAAGACGCTATCATCAAATTTAAGGAATCACGCTCGAATGCCAAATCTGAATCTTTAGAGGAACCTATAATTTCAACTGAAAACAACTCTACCCGACTAAATGGGAAGCAAAGCCCTGTGGATGATATTCTTAACGAAGAGATTATCAATCTGGAAGATGAAATCACGACTGACGAGATAAACGAACCTATACAGGATACAAGTGATCATCCTCAGATAGTTGTGGAAGAACCGAAATTAAAAGGGCTTGAAGAATTTTTCCCAAAAAAGGAAAGATTGGCTGAAGATTACAAACTACCTTCTACTGATTTGTTGGATGCAAAAATGGATTCAGGAATTCAGGTAGATAGAACAGCAGTTTATGAAAAAGCTAAACTTATAGAAGATAAATTAGAAGATTTCGGAGTTAAGGGAAAAGTTACTGAAATTAGGCCTGGACCTGTGATTACCATGTTTGAGTATAGACCGGCGCCGGGAATTAAGATTAATAAAATAGCCGCTCTTGAGAATGATCTCGCAATGGGGCTCAGTGCAGTAAGTATAAGAATAATTGCTCCAATTCCAGGTAAGGATGTTATCGGCATAGAAGTTCCCAACACTAAGAGAGAGCTTGTTGTGTTGAGGGAGATGCTTGAGGATCCCGAGTTTTCAAAAAACGAATCTTTTTTGACTCTGGCTCTTGGTAAAGATATTGCCGGTCTACCTTTCTATATGGATCTTAGAAAAGCGCCTCACCTAATGATTGCAGGAACCACCGGCTCAGGGAAAAGTGTTCTCTTAAATGCAATAATCACAAGCATGCTTTACAAAGCAAGCCCTAAAGAGCTTAAATTTATTATGATAGATCCCAAGATGCTCGAGCTTTCCGTATATGAAGATATACCGCACCTTCTCCACCCTGTAGTAACAGATCCTAAAAAAGCAGCCGCAGCTCTGAGATGGGCGGTACAAGAGATGGATAGCAGATACCAAATTCTATCTGATGAGGGTGTTAGGGATATTGAGACGTACAATAAACATTTAATGAAGCATGACGCCGAGGATAAGTGGGAAAAATATCTGCCGTATATAGTTATTGTTCTTGATGAGCTTGCAGACCTTATGATAGTTTCCGGTAATGAAATTAAAGAGTCGGTTACAAGGCTTGCACAAAAAGCGCGAGCTGCGGGTATTCATCTGGTAGTCGCAACACAGCGTCCGTCGGCTGATATTGTAGCAGGTCTCATTAAAGCGAACTTCCCAGCCAGAATTTCTTTTCTCGTGTTTTCCAAAATTGATTCAAGAATAATCCTTGATGCGGCTGGTGCGGAAAGACTACTTGGAAAAGGGGATATGCTCTTTTTAGAACCCGGAACTTCAAGATTGATGAGACTTCAGGGCGCCCTCATTTCTGATGAAGAGAGAGAAGGGATCACTGATTTTGTAAAATCTCAGGGAAAACCTCGCTACAATGATGAAATTACTTTTGTAGAAGAGCAGGATGGGTCTGAGGATCTCGACGATGAAAAAGACGAACTATACCAGCTTGCTTTAAGGACTATTGCCGAGACCGGTCAGGCTTCTATTTCTATGCTTCAGAGAAAACTCAAAATAGGATACAACAGAGCAGCACGAATAGTTGAGATTATGGAAAAAGAAGGAGTTGTCGGCCCTCAAGAAGTTGCTGGAAAACCCAGAGAAGTATATATAGATCCAAGTCAGGTAGAAGAGAGGCAATAAAATTGAGAAAGACATTATTTCCATTACTTTTAATATTTTTGTGTTCAATCCATGCATACTCGGAAGAACAGGATCTGAATTCTGTTATAGACGGGGTTCAGAAAAAGTATGAGCAGATTGACAATTTCCAAGCCGTATTCACTCAGGAATCTGAAATAAAAGCCCTAAATAAAACCCAGCTGGCCGAGGGTGAGGTATGGTTTAAAAAACCAGGGAAGATGAGGTGGAATTACAACACGCCCAAAAAGGACCAGATAGTTTCAGACGGTAAGACCCTATGGTTCTATGACGAAGAGGAGCAGCAGGTAATTGAAACTCCTCTAAACCAGGTTTCAGAGACTCAGTCCACAACAACCCTTCTTTCGGGATTGGGAAAAATAAAAGAACTCTTTGACGCGAGTTTTGCTGAGCCCGACAATCATAGTCCAAATGGAGAATACATGGTCGACCTTGTTCCTAAAGGGGATGAGGAATACAACAAAGTCACAATTTCTATTGATAAAAATGATATGATGGTAAACAAAATATTCCTATACGATCCATTGGGAAATCTTACTACCGTAAAACTCACTGAGATAGAGACCAACAATGGAGTATCCGACAGCCTGTTTGAATTCAAAACACCAGAGGGGGCAGAAGTTGTTAAGCCTCCGTCCTTTCCATAGCATAATTTAGTTCAATTGATAGGGGATTATAAATATTCTAACGATCGATTTCGCCAAGAACTATATCCAGACTGCCGATTGCGGCAATAACATCTGCCACCAAACTGCCTTCGACCATGTTAGATAGGGCCTGCATGTTAACGAATGATGGTCCTCTAACACGCATTCTATAGGGCTTACCACTGCCGTCACTAATTAAATAATAGGACAGCTCGCCTTTGGGATTTTCCACAGCATGCTGTACTTCACCCACAGGTGGCTTGAAGCCCTCGTATACAATTACAAAGTGTCTTATCAGCGATTCCATCTTTGTATAAGTCAGCTCTTTTTCGGGAAGAACAATATCAGGGAGGTCCGCGATGTAAGGGCCATCGGGTAGATTATCTATAGCCTGCTGGATAATCTTTAAGCTTTGGTTCATTTCTTCCATTCTGCATAGATAACGAGAATAAGCATCACCCTCGTTTGCAACGGGTACTTCAAAGTCGTAATTTTCATATCCCAGATAAGGAGTTGCTTTCCTCACGTCATAAGGAACGCCGCTTCCTCTGACCGCGGGGCCTGTAAGCCCGAGATCAATTGCATCTTCGGCGCTGATTACAGCAACACCCTTTGTTCTTTCAATCCATATCTTGTTTCTCGTAAGCAGATTATCAACTTCCTTTAGTGTTTTCGGAAAGGTCTTTAAGAAATTTCTGACCACTTCTTCAAAGTCCTCAGGAAGATCAAGCGGCAGACCTCCTACTCTTGGGTAGGAAGTTGTAAGTCTTGCTCCACAGACTGTTTCAAGTATTTCGTAAATTTTTTCTCTTTCAGTAAAGCAGTAAAGGAATGCGCTCATGGCGCCCAGGTCAAGAGCATTGGTGCCGACTCCAACTAGGTGGGATTCTATTCTTCCCAGCTCAAACAGGATGACTTCCGTGACCTTGGCCCTTTCCGGTATTTCATCTTGAATACCAAGCAGTTTCTCAACCGTCAGTATGTATCCGATGTTGTTACAGATTGAGGCCAGATAATCCATTCTGTCCGTATAGGGCAGACATTGCTGATAAGTGATGTGCTCACAGAGCTTTTCAATACCCCTGTGAAGATATCCGATATGCGGCACTGCCTTAACAACCATTTCGCCGTCAAGGTGTAGTACAATCCTCAACACGCCGTGAGTTGCAGGGTGCTGGGGACCCATGTTGAGCATCATTGTCTCGGTACGTGTACCGTCTTCATGAATTACAACTTCCTGGTCGTTTATGAATTCTACTCTTTCCATTATTCAGGGCCGTCCTCAAGAGCTTTTTTAAAAGACTCTTTGGATGCCTCTCTGTTTCTTACGTCAAAATCTTTTTTAAGCGGATGAGGGCCGTAATCCTCAGGCATAAGTATTCTTCTCAAATCAGGATGTTCATTAAATTTAATACCAAACATATCGTAAACTTCTCTTTCAAGCCAATCTGCGGTGCTCCAGACAGATACTACTGAACTAATATTGGGGTCATTATCAGTTAGCTCCGCTTTTAGCCTGATCCTTACATTTTCTTCACATTCAGGACCGAATCTGTGCACGTGGTAGACAACTTCATACCTGGGTGATTTCACTTCGAGATAGTCAACAGCGGTTAAATCAGCCAAAAAAGTGAATTCAAGTGTGTATTTCAGATAGCTGCAAATTTCACGGATTTTATCTTTGCCAACGAGAATAGTAGTTTCGTTTCTATACTTTTTGATACTGATGATGTCTTGCGGAAACTCGTTTTGCAGCAAGTTGACCGCCTGTTCTACATCAAAACTCATACTACAGGGGCCCCTTTCATTTCGATCTTTTTCTGTATTTTCATTACTGCGTCAATCAAGGCTTCAGGTCTAGGGGGACAACCTCCTACGTATACATCGACCGGCAAAAACTCATCAATTCCCTGAACCACGGCATAGCTGTCAAAAGGTCCTCCCCCGCAAGTGCAGGAGCCCATGGCTATTACCCATTTTGGCTCGGGCATCTGGTCGTAGATTCTTCTGCAAACTGACGCCATTTTATAAGTTATTGTTCCCGAAACTATCATAAGGTCGGCCTGTCTTGGAGAAAACCTTGCAACCTCGGCACCGAACCTTGAAAGGTCGTATCTTGAAGCAAAAACTCCCATCATCTCTATAGCGCAACACGCCGTTCCAAAGGGCATAGGCCAAAGGCTGTTTTTTCTTCCCCAGTTTGCGAAAGCTTCAATAGTTGTAGTTAAAAAACCTTCTCCACCGAGAAGAGGATCTGCATTTACTCCCAATCTAAAGCTCCTTTTTTAACAACATAAAAATATCCTGCCATAATTACTATCAAAAACACTATAATTTCAATAAATGCGAGCATTCCCAAGTCTTTAAACACTACAGCCCAGGCAAATAAAAACACTGCCTCAACGTCAAATAGTATAAAAAGCGCTCCGACTAAATAGTATTTTATAGAGAATTTGCCTCTTGTATCTCCGGTAGGCGCCATACCCGATTCGTAGGGCGACAGCTTCCCTTTAGCCTTTCTTTTCGGGCCTAACTGAGAGGAAAGCCCAAGCATTATTGAAGCAAGTCCTATAGCGAATATCAGTATTAGTAGAATTGGTATATATTCAAAAAGCACAGCATTATGTTATGTGGATTGGAACAATTGTCAAGATTGAAATGCCCTTTATTTCTTAGTTATTAGTATCTAAAAACCTTTACCTGCGAAATTGAACCTGCAATTTTTAATTTCACTCCAAATATGATTGTAATATTGCGTAGTTTATATGTTAGACTTAGTAAAAAATTCTGGAGGAGCATTTATGTTGAAGATTATTACCGTATTAATTCTAACTATCAGTTTTAACTACAGTACCTTTGCAGACGTAATATTTGAGATGGACCAAAATCAAGTGGATCCTGAAACTACACACAAGACAAAAGGCATGGTAAAAGGGAACAATTTTAAAATGGAATTTTATGAAAATGGAGAAAAACTGGACGGATCAATGATTTACCATGGTGGGACAAAAGAAATGATTATGGTAAATCATAACGAAAAAAGCTATGTAGTACTCGACCAGGCAACAATGAACGAGCTTGCTGGAGTCATGGCGGAAGCAATGAGTCAGTTTGAAGAAGCAATGAAAGATGCGAGTCCTGAGGAAAGAGCAATGATGGAAAAGATGATGAAGGGAAGAATGCCAGGCGTAGGGCAAAGCAATACAGTTGAGCCTGTAATAAAAAAGGCAGGCACATCAAAAGTAAACGGATATAGCTGTACTACATACCATGTCTACCGTGAAGACGTAAAAACGAGTCAGCATTGCGTAGCTTCATGGGACAGCATAGAAGGCGGCAATGAAATGAAAACAGTTATGGTAGAAATGTCACAATTCATGGACCAGTTAGCCAAGTCATTTGAAAATAGTAAGGGTATAATGGGGCAGCAGATGAAATTTGAAAACAATGTCTTTAAGCAGATAGAGAAAATGAACGGCTTCCCTGTTCAATCTATAGATTATGGAAATGGTACAGTAGAAAGTGAGTCTGAGCTGGTTTCTACAAAAATAACAACTGTAAACGCATCGGATCTTGAACCGCCTGCTGGATATACAAAGCAGGATACGGGACTGAATAAATAAATTCGTCTGACGGAGAGTAAAAATGAAATTCATGTGCCCTATATTTATTGTTGGTGTTCTTTTAATGATGGTTTTCCCTATCCAAAATTCTCATGCAGTGAAAACCACCTGCGATTTTCAACACAGGGAATGTTTTACAGAAGCAGGGTATCCGGCCTGTTATAAGAAGATAGATATAGAAAAGTATTATCAGTTTGTGGAAGAACAAAAACTCGAACTCGCTGAGTCCATTATTTCTGATGAAAAGAAATGCATTAAGTTAACAGGCAACGAGAAAGCATTCCTGCAGGATAAAGGCGGGGGATATGCAAAATTCGGCATTAGGGGTCAGAATAAGACATTTTGGGCAAAAAGAGAAGCCCTTTTTGCCAGATGATTACAGCGGTGGAAGTATGCCCAAATTTTCCTGTCCGGGGGCTTTCCGGGGAATTTATTGAAAGTAAGACTAAATAAATATTTATCCATGTGCGGTGTTTCCTCACGGAGAGGCGCAGATGAACTAATAAAAAAAGGCGCTGTCAGCATAAACGGGATTGTGGAGCCTAATCTAGGACGCTCAATAGATCCTGATGAAGACGTGATTCAGGTTCGTGGAATTGTAATCAGGCCCGAGAAAGCAAGATATCTAATACTAAACAAACCGAAACTTTATATAACAGCGCTTGGTGAAGGGCAGGATGAAAAAAAGACTGTCCAGGAGTTGATCTCGGATATTCCCGAAAGAGTCTATCCGGTCGGCAGGCTCGACTATGATGTAGAGGGACTGATCTTGCTGACCAATGACGGAGAGCTGGCAAACAGGGTCCTCCACCCGAGCTTTGAGCTTAGAAAAACTTATTTTGCCATAGTTAAAGGCAATATTAGTAAGGCCAAATCACAGAGAATGGCAGAGGGGATAGAACTTGAAGATGGTTATGCCAAGCCCGATAGTATAAGAGTTCTTAAATCAGATAGCACTTCAAGCAATGTTGAAATATCTTTTCATGAAGGAAGGAATCATTTAGTAAAGAGGTTTTTTGCCGAGTTTGTGCATCCTGTAAAACAACTGAAAAGAATATCTGTAGGTCCGTTAAGCCTTAAGAACCTTCAAAGGGGAAAGTATAGGGATTTAACTTTCAGAGAGCTTGGGAAACTGAGGAAAGAACTTGAAATGGACTCCTGAGAACCAGCTGTATCAATGATGATATTTATGGTAGGATTTCCTAGTTGTTAGATTCTGAAGATTACTCGAATATCAATTTGATTTTCCAAAGGTAAATCCACTTATGTTTATTACATTTGAAGGCGTTGAAGGAAGCGGAAAAAGCACACAGGCAAAGCTTCTTGCCGAGTTTCTTACACAGCAAGGGCATAAAGTTGTTCTGACACGAGAGCCCGGATGGGGACACTTGGGTGAGCTTATCAGAAAAGTAATACTGGATGAGAGAGATCTTGAACTAGATCCGTTTTCAGAGCTTTGTCTTTTTTGCGCAGACAGAGCACAGCATGTGAGAGATTTTATCAAACCTCAGATAAAAGGAGGGGAAATTGTAATTTGTGACAGATACTTCGATTCCACAGTTGTATATCAGGGGCATGGTAGGAATCTTGAAAAGGGATTGGTTAATAAAATTGCTAAAGCTTCAACTCTAGGCCTTGTCCCGGATATTACATTCTTGTTGAATATACCGGTAAGCACCGGAATTGACAGGCTTCAAAGCAGAGATGAAATAACCAAGATGGACGAGGAGCCGCTTGAGTTTCACGAAATGATAAGACAGGGTTATATGCTACTTGCACGTATGGAACCCGACAGAATAAAGAAAGTAGATGCCGACAGAGATATTTCGGATGTGCATGAGGAAATAAAAGGACTGGCTCAGAATTTTATTACATCAAAAACTACACGTGAATTTTAATGAAAAATAATTTCCCGTTTATGGGCAGAAGAAGATGACTACTAATAATATAATAGGGCATGAATTTCAAAGAAAGATTATTAAAAGAGCTGTAAGTGAGAATCTGGTTTCTCATTCATATTTGTTTTGCGGACCGGATGGTATTGGAAAAAAACTAATAGCAAATGAATTTGCAAAACTAATAAACTGTAATAACCAAGGTGTAATTGATTCAAGAGATTGTGAGTGCAATTCCTGTGCAAAAATAGACAAAGGAATACATCCAGATGTTATATATGTTCAATTTGAAGGCATAAAGAGTATTAAAGTTGAGCAGATAAGAGAAGGGGTTGAAGACAGGCTGTTTCTTAAATCATTTGAGGCTAGATTCAAAGTAGTTATTGTCGATGAGGCGGAAAGAATGAGCAATGGAGCCCAGAATGCTTTTTTAAAAACGCTTGAAGAACCGCCACCAAATTCAGTAATAATTCTTATTACATCCAGCCCCGACTCTTTACTTCCTACCATACGTTCCAGGTGTCAGCTTGTCAGGTTTAATCCTCTGCCTGAGGAATTAATTCTGATTGAGCTTAATAAAAAAAACGTGCTTTCCGCCGAAGAAGCCAGGATAAGCGCAAAACTCTCAAGAGGCAGCTTGGGAAGGGCGCTTTCTGTTGATATTGATACACTGAACTGGAGAAAAGAGCTGATTCAATTTCTGATGAACTTAAAACCTGCTTCCGCCATGAGGGTGATTAGCCTGGCGGAATATATGCCTCTCGGCTCGACACCCGAAGATATGGAGAAAATGTCTCAGACATTTGAGTTCATATCACTCTGGTTAAGGGACCTACTTATTCTTAAAACCGGCAGTGATGAAGGTCTCATTACAAATATTGATTTAATTGAACAAAGCAGACGAATAGCAGAGCAATGGAAGATCAATAACATTACTGATAAAATGGAAGCCTTGCAAAACGCCTGGAATGACATATTTTACCTGAACGCCAACAAGCAGCTTTCATTCGAGAATCTTTTTATAAGGTTAGCAAGTTAGGTATTATCATAACTCGTTCGGATAACTCATCAATACAAGAAATGATACGGAGATAGTTTTATGTCTAAGTCTTTTTATGTCACCACGCCGATTTATTATGTTAACGATGTGCCGCACATCGGGCACGCATACACCACGATTGCCGCAGACGTAATTGCAAGATTCAAAAGACTTCAGGGTAACAGCGTCTTTTTTCTGACCGGAACGGATGAACACGGACAAAAGATCGAAACGACTGCCCAATCTAATGGCATGACCCCAATTGAACTAGCGGACAGTGTTGTTACCAGGTTTCAGGACCTTTCAGATCTGCTTAATATTACAAATGATGACTTTATCAGGACTACGGAAGAGAGACATAAGACATCAGTTGAAGAGATATTCAGAAGGGTAGAAAAAGCGGGAGATATTTATCTTAGTGAATACGAAGGCTGGTATGACGTCAGGAACGAGGCCTTTATAACAGAAACTCAGCTTGAGGAGCTAATGGCGATTCCCGAGGAGAAACGTCCGAAAATCGAAAAGGTTAAAGAGGAAAGTTATTTTTTCAGACTTTCCAAATATCAGGAGCCATTACTTGAGCACTATAAAAAACACCTGGAATTTGTCCAGCCCCCATACCGGCTCAACGAAGTAGTTAGTTTTGTGGAGGGTGGGCTCAGGGACTTGAGCATTAGCCGCACTACTTTTACCTGGGGCATTCCGGTGCCGGGGAATCCTAAGCACGTTATATACGTATGGTTTGATGCGCTCACCAATTACATAACCGGCGTAGGATTTCCAAATAACGAAGAGATGTTCAATCAAAACTGGCCTGCGGATGTGCATCTTGTCGGAAAGGACATCCTGAGATTCCATGCAGTATACTGGCCTGCATTTTTAATGTCGGCAGGACTTGCGCTCCCTAAAACTGTTTTTGCCCACGGATGGTGGACTGTTGAAGGGGAAAAGATGTCAAAATCTCTTGGAAATGTTGTAGACCCTTACCAGGTGGTTGAGGAATTTGGGGCGGATGTTTTCAGATATTTTCTCTTGAGAGAGATTCCTTTCGGGCAGGACGGAGATTTTTCAAAGAGCGCAATAGTTGCGAGGGTAAACGGAGAGCTTGCAAACGGTCTTGGCAATTTGGTTAGCCGTACGCTCGGAATGATTGAGAAATACTTTGATGGAAAGGTTCCCGAACCGGGGGAGCTTTCCTCAGAAGATAAAAATGTAAGAGATAAGGCTTTTTCTATGGTGGATGTTTTTGAAAAAGAAATGGACGAAATCGCTTTCCATAAAGCGCTGGTCACTCTCTGGGATTATATTGCGGATGTGAACAGGTATGTAGATGAATCCGCTCCCTGGACTTTGGCAAAGGAAAATAATGAAGTCAGGTTAGGTGCTGTCCTATGGACCATTGTTCAGGCCATAGGAGTAGTTGCAATTTTAATTCATCCATTCATGCCGGAGTCGGCGGAAAAGATTTGGGGCAGGTTGGGACCTCCCGAATCTATAAATTCCAATCTGCTTTCTGATGCGAAAGAGTGGGGAATTGTAAAATCAGGCCTTCCTGTGGAAAAAGGACAGAGTCTATTTCCACGGTTTGACGATAAATAAAGCTTTATTTCCTAACTATATAGTAATAATTAATTGGATCGTGAGGCTGCTCAATAACCTCAACCTGAGAGAATCCCGCATCCTTAAGCATTTGTGTTGCGAGCTCTTTTCCCCACATTGCTCCCAAACCCATTCCGTTTTGTGAAAGCGATACGGTCATACAGTGCATACATGATATCGAGTAGAGAAGAGGGCCAAGCGGGTGGTCCATGTTGTTATGCACATGACTCGAACCGGCTATATCCTGCATTAGATAAACGCCGTCGTCTTTTAGGGCTCTGTGAATGTTTGACAGTACTTTGGCAGGATCGGCCTGATCGTGTACGGCATCGAATGTCGTTATAAGATCATATTTTTGTGTGTCATCTATTTGGGCTATGTCTTTGGCAGTCAGGCGGATGTTGTTTAGTTGCTCCTGAGTCGCGAGCTCTTTGCCCCTGCTTACAGCCTCTTCCGACATATCGTATCCGCTAAATCTGCTGTTTGGAAAATGCTTTGCCATATGCACAAGTGCAAATCCGCTTCCGCAGCCAAGGTCCATGACTTCTATTCCCTCCTTGAGCTTTTCAATGATGCCCGGTATCAGCGGAAGCGTGTCCTCCAAAAGTGGGGCTATTACAGTTTGATTGCTCTCATCTGACATAACTTCATGAAACC
>CBDUCG010000025.1:0-19305 GCA_965365595.1 uncultured bacterium | reverse complement strand
GCTCTGCTACTTCTTAATTCTCTCGGAAGTAACTTGGTTCACACAAGAGCCGCTATTTTCGTAATCAGTAATATTCGATATGGTTGTTTCAGCTATTGCTTCCAGGGACTCTCTGGTAAAAAAGGCCTGGTGCCCGGTAATCAGGACATTGGGAAATGTTAAAAGTCGGGCGAACATATCATCCTGTATTACCTCATTAGATAGGTCTTCAAAAAAAAGCTCTTCTTCCTCTTCGTAAACATCGAGACCTAGATATCCAATTTTTCCAGATTTTAATGCTTTGATTACCGCCCTCGTGTCTATAACAGCTCCTCGGCTAGTGTTAACAAGTAAAACGCCAGCCTTCATTTCTTCAATTGTATCGGAATTGATAAGATGGCGTGTTTCGGGAGTTAGCGGACAGTGTAAACTGATAATATCTGCTTCCCTAAAAAGTGTTGAAGAATCTGTGTATTTAACTCCTATTTCTTCACACTCTGGATTCGGAAAAGGATCGTAAGCTAATATTTTACACCTGAAACCATTCAATATTTTAGCCAGTGCGGTGCCAATTTTTCCTGTTCCTATAACCCCTACGTTCTTACCGTACATATTGAACCCAAGCAGTCCTTCAAGTGAGAAATTAGCCTCTCTGACCCTTGCATGGGCGCGGTGCAGCTTTCGGTTGAGTGATAAAATCAGCCCAACGGTATGTTCTGCAACAGCCTCTGGAGAATAGGCCGGAACCCTGACTACAGTAATGCCCAACTCTTCAGCAGAAATCAGATCCACATTATTAAACCCAGCACAGCGGAGAGCAATCAAACTTACTCCACTTTGATTAAGTGATTGCAGCACAACCGTATCAAGAATATCATTAACAAACACACAAACTGCGTCAAATCCCGTAGCCATTCTGCATGTCTCACCACTCAAATGAGGCTCAAAAAAAACTAGATCATGACCATTACCACTATTGGCAAATTGTAAGAACTCCCGGTCATAGGATTTGGTGCTGAATATTGCAACTCTCATAATATTGTCAGAATATATGGTCTAAACAGATTTTTAAAGCCATTATTAAGAACGAACCACACTAACTGACCTGTTAGCTTATCAAATTATTTTGCTTCAACTTTAATTTTCTTCGCTTTGGCTTCAGGTGCTTTTGGTAGATGAACTTCCAAAATTCCATCTTTGAAATTGGCTTTTATCTTCGATTCCTGTACTTTCTCCGGCAGCTCAAGCCTCCGGCTGAAACTACCAAAAGTCCTTTCAGCATAATAGTAATCTTCCTCTTTAGTTTCTTCGTCTTTCTTTGTCTCTCCCTTGATTATCAATGTATTATCTGTAACCGTTATATTTATATCATCTTTATCAATTCCCGGAACTTCTGCCTTTACTACAATTTCTTTTTCGTCATCGTACATGTCTACTGCAGGCGAAATAGTCATAAATTCCCTCATCTTATTAAGAGACGGAAATCTCCTCAAGTTATGAAATGGGAAAGATTCTTCAAACAAGTCTCCAAAAAACTGCTCTACATCCTTTTTTGATTTCCATTTTTCAAGTGCCATAATCATTACCCCCTCTTTTGAATTTGAACCACATATTATCCTATTACAAATAACGTGCCAGTTGTTAGAATTGATATGAAACTCAACCGGCATGAATTCCGGCATCCTAATACGTTGAAAATTAAGATACTGCAGATTGCATTTGTTGATTCTTATGAAAAAAGTGAGTAGTTTATGCCGTCCGAAAATAAGACATCCGACAATTGCAACTGACTGTTTCATAGCATTTCTCCGCAATTACCTAAAAATTATTATGGTATGGGCCTTGCAGTTCTTATATAATGTAAAAGTCATGAGAAATTTCAGAGGAGATAATATTAGGGTAAACAAAGTAACGTAATCCTTATTAATAAATATGATGCAAAAAAAGAGTAGCTATATAAGATGGTTTGATGAGATTAGCATTGAAGATGTCCCGATAGTCGGAGGAAAGAATGCTTCTCTAGGTGAAATGTATAGAGAACTTACTCCCAAAGGCGTAAAAGTACCAAACGGATTTGCCATTACGGCAGACGCATACTGGCATGTCCTTAATTCCTCTGAATGTACCGAGAAACTTACGGAGCTAATGAAGGATCTCGACAAGCAAAATGTTGAGGATCTTTCCCGAAGAGGCAAGCAGGCAAGAGAATTAATACTTAGTGCAGGAATTCCCAATGACCTGTGGGATGAAATCAAACTAGCATATGACAAACTATCAGAACAGTATGGACAAGATAGTGATGTCGCAGTTCGAAGCTCTGCTACGGCTGAAGATTTGCCTACGGCCTCATTTGCTGGGCAGCAGGAAACTTATCTGAACGTAAGCGGTTACGGCACACTTAAAGAAGCCTGTTCCAAGTGCTTTGCTTCACTCTTCACTGACAGGGCAATATCCTACCGAATTGACAACGGCTTTGATCACTTCAAAGTCGCCCTATCAATCGGTGTTCAGAAGATGATTCGAGCCGATCTGGCTACAAGCGGCGTCATATTCACACTCGACACAGAGACCGGATTTCGCGATGTGATACTGATCACCGCCTGCTATGGGTTGGGGGAAAATATAGTTCAGGGCGCTGTTAATCCTGATGAGTATTATGTCTTTAAACCCACCTTTAAAAATGGCCACAAGGCTATAATCAGAAAAAATCTCGGACAAAAGAAAATCAAAATGGTATATGGTAGCGGAGATAGTAAAGTATTAACCTTAAATGAGGATGTGTCTCTGGTCGATCGGAGACGTTTCGCAGTTTCAGACGATGAAATACTGAAACTCTCTGATTATGCCTTAAAAATTGAAGAGCACTACTCTGACAAATCGGGCAAGAATGTGCCTATGGACATTGAATGGGCAAAAGACGGAATGACTGAGGAACTGTTTATAGTACAGGCTCGACCTGAAACGATTCAATCACAAAAGGATTCGGGAGTGCTTGAAAAATACATACTGGACGGGAAGGGAAAAGTTATTTCTACGGGCAAGAGTGTCGGAGAAAAAATCGCTTGCGGAAAAGCCCATCTCGTTTTCAATGTGGATGAGCTCCATTCAGTAAAGCCTGGAGAGATAATTGTTGCTGACACGACTACCCCTGACTGGGAGCCGGTAATGAAAACGGCGGGAGGGATTGTCACAAACAGAGGCGGAAGAACATGTCATGCGGCTATAGTTAGCCGTGAGCTTGGAATACCCGCTGTTGTCGGGGCAGTTGATGCTACGCAGAATATCAAAACGGAACAGGAAATAACTCTAAGCTGCGGAGAGGGACATGAGGGGATTGTTTATGACGGAAAAGTGGATTTCCATGTTGAAAAAATCGAACTGGGGCAATTCAAACGTCCGTCTACTAAGATCATGATGAACCTGGCAAACCCCGATCTAGCTTTCTCTCTCTCGATGATACCTAACGACGGTGTGGGGCTTGCCAGAATGGAATTTATTATTACAAGCTATATAAAAATCCATCCGATGGCACTTGTGCATCCGGAAAAAGTGACGGACTTTTCATCTCAGAATCAGATTTATTATTTAACATATGGCTATGATGATAAAAAAGAGTTCTTTATTGAAAAACTTGCAGAGGGTGTGGGGACGATAGCGGCAGCGTTTTATCCAAAACCTGTAATTGTGAGAATGAGTGATTTCAAAACAAACGAATACGCAAGCTTGATAGGAGGAGAATATTTCGAGCCTAAAGAGGAAAATCCCATGATCGGATTCAGAGGCGCGTCACGTTATTACGATGAACGCTACAGAGAAGGTTTTGCGCTTGAGTGCAAAGCGATGAAAAGAGTTAGGGACGATATGGGACTTACTAACCTTGTTATCATGATACCTTTTTGCAGAAGAATTGATGAGGCGGGAAAGGTTCTTGATGAAATGGCTAAAAACGGTCTTAAAAGAGGAGAGAACGGTCTTGAAGTGTATGTAATGTGTGAAATACCTAATAATGTAATTATGATAGATGAGTTTAGCGAGCTTTTTGATGGTTTTTCCATAGGATCAAATGACCTCACCCAGCTAACATTGGGAGTGGACAGGGATTCGGAATTGTTAGCTCACGACTTTGAAGAGAGGGATCCTGGTGTCATGAAGATGATTTCCATGACGATACAAGGAGCCAAACGCAACAATAAGCACTGCGGGATTTGCGGACAGGCCCCAAGCGATTACCCCGAATTTGCCAAATTTTTGGTCGAGGAAGGAATAGAGTCAATTTCCCTTAATCCAGATTCAGTGGTCAAATCTACAGTTAACATTAGCAAGGTCGAAGAAAAGATTCGAAAAAAATAAACCCACGATAATTTGTGCGAACCAAAAAACAGGTATTTGGCATGACAGAACATCAATTGGGTGTACTTTTAATTGAAATCGCAATTCTCTTGGCATTAACTTTTTTATTAGCTTCTGTGCTAACCCGAATTAGAATCCCTGGAATTCTTGGCGCACTTTTCATTGCTATAGCAGTACATTATACGCCTCTTGGCGAGATATTTCTCTCACCGGATATACAATTACCTCTTTCTTTTTTGGCTGAGCTCGGAGTCGTATTTCTTCTATTTTTTATAGGGCTTCAGATTGACCCCGGTGAAATGCGTGGCTTGGGCCGAAATATAGTATGGTTAACTGTATTGAACACAATTATCCCATTTTTGTTTGGCATTTTAGTCATGCTGGCACTGGGCTACGGATGGGTGATCGCTTTTATAATAGGTCTCACGCGTATGCCTACAGCAGAAGCCGTAATAGTGCCTATTTTAGATGAATTCAGACTCATCCGGACTCGTATTGGAACATTTATTATCGGTGCCGGGGTACTGGATGATGTTATAGAAGTGATACTTGTAGGGATCGTATCAGTATGGATCAGCAAACAAGCCGAGGACATGACCAGCACTATGAATGGAATCTTATTGAGTCTTTTAATTTTTATTCTGCTTGCTTGGGTATGTAGACGGTGGCTTATACCTCTTCTGAGCAACTTATTACCGCGCCATCCTCGAAACCTCATGCTGTTATCAATGGTTGTTCTGTTTGCTTTCGCCGGTTTTTCGGAATACAGCAATCTCGGTATGGTCGTGGGGGCGATTGTAGCAGGAGTATTGATGCGTCCCACGTTTGACAAAATGAGGGAAGTTGGTGAACAGGTTACGCAGACAATACAGTCTTTATCATACGGTTTTTTAGGAATAATATTCTTTTTCTGGGTAGGACTGAATACCGACATAGAGGGAATGATTCATGAGCCTATTCTGGCAATATTGCTATTTCTTGCGGCTTTTCTGGGCAAATTGATTGGGGTATTTATTATGGTTCCATTGGGGATGCTTGAAACAAAAGAAGCATGGGCAGTGGGAATCGGTCTGAATGCGCGTCTTACTACAGAAATTATTGTCGCTCAGTTACTGTTTACAGTAAATATAATTGATCTTCATCTTTTTACAGCACTCATTTCAGCATCCGCTTTGTCAACTGTAATTGTACCCCTGGCGTTTGCATTATTAATTCGGAAATGGGGTGATAACTTTAGAACAAGGCTTGAAGGACCGGCAAATGAATAAGAATCAGAAAAAGCGAGGCACCAATTTAATACTACTCTGTCTGGATCTTGAGGAAGGCAGCAGAGAACTAGCAGAGTATTGCAATCAATGCGCTCTGGACTGGGATTGTCACATTCAGGTTCTCCATGTTCATATCAACCACGAGCAAGGAATTGAAGATGCAGAATCTTATTTAAATGCTATAGTGAATGAAACACTGGACAAAGTTAATGTCTCCACTGTAAAGATAGTAATAGGAACACCGGAAGAACAGATTGTTGAGTTTGCTAATGAAACAGCGAATGCTCCTATTATCATGCTAGGTAGAAGAAAGCGTACAATAGCCGATCGCATTTATGTCGGAAGCACAACAAGCGCTGTTATTTCGTTGTCAACTTATCCTGTTATGGTAGTACCTTTAAATAGCTTGAAGTGAAAAAATGGAAAAGAAAGAATTAGTTACACAAGATAAGTCCCCGGCGCCGCCCTGGCATTCTTTCGATATAAATACCGTAGTATCTAAATTAAATACCCATCCTGAAAGTGGACTCAGCACCCGGGAAGCCGGGAATCGCCTGAAAAAATATGGCAGCAATACACTAGAGTCATTTCATAAAGTTCACTGGTATACAGTGTTTGCGCGTCAGTTCGTTGATGTACTGATACTGATACTGGTTTTGGCAGCTGCCATTTCAGTGGCAATTGGGGCTTTGGGTGATGCTGTCACAATTCTGATAATTGTATTGCTGAACGGTGTGCTGGGCTTTATCCAGGAATGGAAAGCGGAAAAGTCTATTGAGGCACTAAGGCAGATGCTTGAGCCGCAATGTGAAGTTCTGAGAGATGGTGTGAACCAAACAATTGATGCGAAGGAACTTGTACCCGGCGATATTGTTTTGCTCAACGTTGGAGATCGAGTTCCCGGTGATCTCAGACTACTTGAAAGCATCAACCTTAAAGTCGATGAATCCGTTTTAACGGGAGAGTCTATATCAGTTAGCAAGGGAACAGATAATCTTCCTACGGATACTCCACTTGCTAAAAGATCATCAATAGCCTGGATGGGCACAGCTGTTACAAATGGAAGCGGTACCGGTGTTGTTACAGCTACTGGGATGTCTACAGAATTTGGAAGAATAGCCCGGTTGACAGAAACTGTTGACACTGAAGCCACACCACTGCAGCACAAACTTGCTGTTCTGGGCAAACAATTAGGAATCCTTGCGGTCATTATATCTGCGATAGTGGCATTGTCAGGATGGCTTTTGGGTAAACCTTTACCCGAAATGTTGCTCACGGGAATAGCCCTTGCCGTTGCTGTGGTGCCCGAAGGCTTGCCCGCGGTAGTTACAATCACTTTAGCACTTGGAATCCGCTCTATGGTAAAGCGGCGGGCTTTGCTTCGCCGTTTGCAGGCAGGAGAAACATTAGGCTGCTCTACTGTTATATGTACTGATAAAACCGGGACTCTCACACAAAATCAAATGACAGTTAAGTACATCTGGCTACTCTCAGGGGAATATGAAGTAACAGGCGCAGGCTATGAACCAATAGGCGATTTCCATAAAGGTGGTGAGATAATCGATTTTAGTAAACATGCGGATCTTATAGCGCTCCTTAAAAGTGGGCTTCTATGCAATCACGCTAGAATTTCCAAAGATGAGCGCGGATGGTACGCAATTGGAGAACCAACCGAGGCGGCGCTGGTAGTAGCTGCCAAGAAAGCGGGGATGAATGTGGAGGAAAACTCCGAAATCCTGAGTGAATTCTCATTTAATTCCATTCGAAAGCGAATGACTGTAATTGAATCCAGGCCTAAGGGTTTAACAGCTCATATAAAAGGCGCCCCTGAAATCATATTGGAGCGCTCTACTCAAATAATGGACGGGAGCAATGTACGGCCTATTAATAATGCAGACAAAGAAGCAGTGACATCAGCATATCACAAATTAGCCAAAAATGGTTTACGAACACTTGCCATAGCACATCGCCCTCTATGCGGAGATAATACTTTAGACGAATATCACATCGAAAAAGATCTCACTTTCCTTGGCATTGTAGGCATTCTGGATCCCCCGCGTCCCGAAGTCTCTGGTGCAGTCCGTTTAGCACGGAGTGCCGGGATTAGGAGCATCATGATAACTGGTGACGCTGCTCCCACAGCGATCGCAATAGCGAAAAGCATTGGCATACTCGCCGAGAAAGCGATAACAGGCAAAGAGCTCACAAACATGGATGATGAAGAATTGTTAGAGGCACTGGACAAACAAGTTCTGTTTGCACGTACAACTCCTGAAGACAAACTCCGTATTGTAAAGCTGCTTCAGGGAACAGGACACGTTGTAGGTATGACTGGAGACGGTGTTAATGATGCTCCCGCCCTAAAAAAAGCAGACATAGGAATAGCTATGGGTCTCAGGGGGACCGAGGTTGCGAGAGGAGCGTCTGATATGATTCTTACGGATGACAACTTTGCCTCTATCATCGGAGCAGTTGAAGAAGGGCGTCGTCAGTATGACAATATTCAGAAATTTGTCCGCTATTTATTATCTTCAAATATGGGAGAAGTCTTCGCTATATTTGTAAATATCCTGCTGGGTGGTCCTTTAATTCTACTACCTGTTCAAATATTATGGATGAACCTGGTGACTGATGGAATGACAGCAGTAGCATTGGGGGTGGAACCACCGGAAAAAGGTATAATGGAAAGTAAGCCCCGCAGCTCAAAAGAATCTATCCTCAATCGTAACGGAATAATCAAGATTCTTTTACTTGGCGGATATATGGGTCTTGCCACTCTATGGCTGTTTCATTATTATTTGCCTGATGAAAATGGGTTAGCATTAATTAAGGCTCAGACTATGGCGTTTACCGGGCTCATAATATTTGAAAAGATAAACGTATTTAACTTCCGCTCTTTAAGAGCGCCCCTTTCTGTAATAGGCTTTTTCAGCAATAAGTGGCTTATTTTAGCCTGGCTTTCTACTATTGGCCTTCAAGTATGCGCAGTTTATTTGCCATTTCTGCAGAAATCTTTACATACCACAGCATTAAACTTATATGATTGGTTATTGATTTTCGTAATAGCACTTCCCGTCTTCATTGTTCCCGAATTATATAAGATTATAAGATGGCGAAACTTGAAGTCTGACAAAGCTTCAATCTCTTAATAGAGATTGCAACACATTATAAAATCTTATTACACCTAATGGAGTTTGAACGTATACAAGGCGTGAGTGTTCGAGCCTCACGCCCATAACAAGTTAATAAAATTTGTTTTTCGTATATGATCCCTCAGGATTGCGCAACTGTAATACTCTTTCTAAAACGAAGAAGTGCGGCAATTAAAAAGAGCACACCTATTAATACAACAAAAGTAAAGTCAAGCCATACAAGTTCTATACCGGCATCCCTAAACAAAACCGCTTGCGAAAATCTTACAAAATGTGTTGAAGGGGAAAAGTACATTATGTATCTCAGTATAGCAGGCATGCTATCCATCGGCGTATATATACCGGATAGCATCATCATCACCAGAAACACAGGAATGGCAAGAAGCCCAAACTGTGGCATAGACCTGGCAATTGTAGCTAAAAAAATTCCAAGTGAAGTAACTGAGAAAAGAAAAGCTATGGTACCTGCAATAAATAACGGAATCGAACCCGTGATCGGTACTTCTAATAAACCCTTTACTATAAAATAAAGTGAAATTATAACTGCGACAATAATAACAAGTCCGTTTGCCCATATCTTGGAAATCATTATATCGAATGGACGGAGCGGCATTACAAGCAAATGCTCAATCGTACCGTGCTCTCTTTCTCGTATGACGGCTGCACCTGTGAGGATAATAGAAAGAATAACGATATTATTTACAATCTCCATGACGCTTTGAAACCATGAGGCCTGAAGGTTGGGATTGAATCTTGATCTTATTACAATACTTGCTGCTTGCTCCTGATCCCCCTTGCCTACAAATTCTCCAAGCTCCTGAGTAATTATATTCTGAATGTAAGTAGAGCCCCGGCCGGCAATGCTTATGGCGGTCGCGTCTACATTGATCTGAATTTCAGGTCCACGGCCCGCTTCTAGATCTTTCTGAAAATCAGGCGGAATATCGATAACAAAACTGTACAGTCCGGTATCCATAGCATGATCGATTTCACTTATAGATATCATTTCCGGAGGTTTGAAATACGGGGGTAGAAATGAGGCTCGGATTCGGTTCGAGATTATAGAATTATCTTCGTCAACTATGGCAATTGAGGCATTGTTAACATCAGTATTTCCGCTCTGAGCTCCCTCATAGACTCCAAAACTGAAGAAATAGATAATCAGGAATACCAAAAATAGATCATAGCGCAGGCTGAATAGTTCTTTAATCCCTAGTCTGTATATGTTATCAAGTCTTAGTTTCATATCTATTTTTCCTGACCTTTCAATAGCAATATTCCAATAATCATGTAAGCGATGATAATAGCAAAAAGGGCAAAATAATTGACAATCAGATCACTGAAGTTCAGTGCTTTTGTGAATGTTCCTATGCTGATCAGCTGAAAATAACCATATGGAAACATGAGTCCTATGATCTTTGCCTCACCAGACAGCGATGACACAGGACTCAGGTAGCCCGAAAAATTTATTGCGGGTGTGACAGTAACAATAGCTGTCGCAAAAATTGCTGCTATCTGGGTTTTTACAAAAGTTGAAACCATTATTCCAAACCCGGTCGTCGCGACTACATATAACAGAGCGCCTATGGCAAGAGCATATAAGCTCCCTTTGACTGGAACCTTAAAAAGAAAAAGTGAGAGAAGCACAAGTGTGCAAAAATTTATCATGGCTATAAGCGCATAAGGAGATTGCTTACCAATAAGAAACTCAAGTTTCGTTACGGGAGTTGCATAAAAATTGGTAATAGAGCCGAGCTCTTTTTCCCGAACTACGCCGAGTGAGGTCATTATCGCGGGGATAAAAGCTAAAATTAACATCATTGCTCCCGGAACCATTGCAAATATACTTTTAAAATCCTGATTATATCGGAACCGCGTCTCTATATCGGCCCCTGAATTAGATTGCAACAGTGCCGAATCTACAAAAGAATACTTTTCCAGATAATCTTGATGAACCCCTTGCACATACCCCCTCGCAGTTTCTGCCCTGAAAGGCATTGCGCCGTCCAGCCATACACCGATCTCAGGCTTTGCCCCGCTCTTTAAATCTCTTCCAAAATTGGAAGGTACTTCTATAACTATTCTTAATTCACCGCTTTTTAGCCTCTGCTCTACCTCTTCATAACTGGAAAGCCGCGCTCTTTCCTCAAAGTAGCGTGATTCTGAAAAGTTCTCAAGATAGTTACGGCTCTCAGGCGTCAGATCACGGTCCAGTACAGAGTAAGGGAGGTTCTCAACGTCAAAGCTTATTCCATATCCGAACACTATCATCAACAAAACAGGTCCTAATAAGGCAAACGCAAGCCGAATAGGGTCACGTTTAATTTCCATTGATTCTCTTCTTGCATATGCCCACATGCGGCGAAAACTAAAATCATGATGGAGACTTTCGGTCTGTTTATCCTTGTTTGTTTCAGTAGGTTTGAAAGTTCCTGAGTCTGGTTGTTTATTCACATTGATCTCGGCATCCTCCAGATAGGAAATGAATGCTTCTTCGAGGTTAGAATCTCCTTCCTTTTCTACTAACGATTCAGGCGCGCCTTCGGCCAGTACCTTCCCCTCATGCATCAACGAAATTCGGTCACAGCGCTCTCCTTCATTCATAAAATGCGTTGAAATAAAAATTGTTACTCCTTTATCCCTGGAAAGCTCAATCAAGAGTTCCCAAAAATTATCCCTTGCAACAGGGTCAACCCCAGATGTTGGTTCATCCAGAATCAATATCTCCGGTTTATGTATTACTGCAACCGCGAGCGAAAGTCTCTGTCTTATTCCGAGCGGCAGCTTATCAGGCAGTTCATGCTCATTACCCTTTAAGCCGAATCTATCTAGCATTTCGGAAACGCGCTGTTGAATGTAGTTACTTTCCAAGTGAAACAAATGGGCATGCAGCTCCAGATTTTGCTTAACAGTTAGCTCATTATATAGAGAAAAGGACTGAGACATATAGCCAACCCTTTTTCTTATCTCAATATCTTTTGCGTCAACACGTTTCCCGAAAAGAAACGCCTCACCATTTGTTGCCGGTAGCAGTCCCGTTAACATCTTCATCGTTGTTGTCTTTCCGCATCCGTTCGATCCTAGAAAACCGAAGATCTCCCCTTGCTCTATTCGAAAGCTAACATCATCCACTGCGGTGAAACTGTCAAAGCGTTTCGTAAGCCCGTGGGCTTCGATTGCCGCTTCTCCGTCAAGTGACTCTCGTGGAGGAATGATTAATTTTCTATAATTCTTTTGTATTTCTTCTGGAAGCAAGCTAATAAATACATTTTCAAGATCGTCAGTGCCGTTTATTACTTTAAGTTCGTCTGGACTGCCGGTAGTTAAAATTTTTCCGTCGTTTATAGCCACAAGCCAGTCAAATACCTCCGCCTCTTGCATATAAGCAGTTGCAATCAAGACACTCATGCCTTGTTTACGAGACATTATATGACTCAAAAGTTCCCAAAACTGACGACGGGAAAGTGGATCAACGCCGGTAGTAGGCTCATCAAGTATCAGCAATTCAGGCTCATGGATAAGCGTACAGCAAAGCCCAAGTTTCTGTTTCATACCTCCTGACAGTTTTCCAGCCGGACGGTCTGAAAACGGGGCGAGTCCTGTGCCAACAATTAGTTCCTTAATTCTGGACTCTCTAACCTTCTTGGATAACCCGAAAAGCCGCCCGAAAAAATCTACATTCTCATAAACAGAAAGTGTCGGGTATAGATTCTTGCCAAGACCCTGAGGCATGTAAGCTATACGGGGGCACATAGAACTTCTATTCGATGCCTTAGTTATATCAGTTCCCATGACCTCAACTTTACCGCTTTGAATCTTACGAACTCCCGCGATTAAAGCAAGCATAGTAGACTTACCGACACCATCAGGACCTATAAGTCCGGCAATACAACCAGAGGGTATTTCTAGGCTTATGTTATCAAGAGCTTTTTTTTTGCCGTAGATATGGCTTACATTTACAAGTTTTGCAATTACATCAGGATTTTCATTTAGATGTTTCATCAGACATCTCTGGGAGGCTGTTAAGAAACTCAGGCCATGGAACGTCATTTTTCAGGCGGATATATGCTACACCAGGTACCCCTATTTTTACATAAGATTCGTACTCATTTAAAATATCGTAATCAATGCCAACTTTGACTCGGAATACCAGTTTCTGTCGTTCGTCGAAGGTCTCGACTTCTTTTGGTGTGAACTGTGCTTTTGATGAAATGTAATAAACTTCAGCCGGAACCGCTATATGCGGAGCCGCATCGAAAATAATCCTTGCCTGGGCTCCGATTGCCAGTAAACCCGCATCTTTCGCTGATAAAAACACAGGCATATATACATCGGTTAAATCTATAATAGTAAGCACTTTACCGCCCGCGGCTAAAACCTCTCCGGGTTCAGCCAGCCGGTACTGAACTCGACCGTTTATCGGAGACTTAAGAACACTGTCTTCAATGTCGCTCTTAATACGTTCCGTTTGAGCTACAGCGGCCTCTATTGAAGCTTCGGCATCAGAAACATCAGCCCTTGCAGCATCACACCTGGATTCAGCAACTTCTTTTTCCGCTGTTTGCTGGTCGAGTTGCTGTGAAGAGATTATCCCTTTTTCATAGAGCTTATTAGCCCTTTCTAAATTTTTTCTTGCAAGTTCACACTCACTCTTTCGCTGTGCCAGTATAGCCATAGCGTTGTTGCGGTGTTTTTCTGCGCTTACGACACTTGCCTTTGCCTCTGCAAGCTGTGCCTCCTGGGATGCTGTATCCATATGAGCTACAATCTGTCCCGATTCGACCGTATCGCCTTCATCGAACAGAATTTCTTTTACACGGCCGCTGAATTTTGTGGCTATATCAACCTCGGTAGCTTCCAAACGGCCGTTTCCGATTGCATACCCCTCAAGCGGCTCTGGCTTGAAATTAAACCACCATAGAGCAAATGCCAAAGCTATGACAATCAATCCAAAAGCAATAATTAATTCTCTATTCTTGCTAATATTCATATAATTATTATTGTGCTCAATCTACTTTTTTTTTGCAAAATATACAGTTTTCTAACGAATTCATGTCGTACAAAAAAACTAAAATTCCCACTATAACCCAACACTAAAACAAATTATGATTCCTTCTCAGTAATTCATTAAATACATAGCTAATATTATCTGAAACTGGTTTTGATGTGTCTATTGTAATCAGAATTTTGCTACTAATCTCGGTGGGTTTTTCGTAATCTGAAATAAATCTGTCCAAAATTTCTAATCTGGCATCTGAAATAGTTTTTTCCTCCACCTCTCTGGCTGAAAGTCTTTGTTCAATAACGGGTTTAGGTGCTTTTGTATGTATAAAATACAGGATTGAATCCAGTTTTTTAGTAAGCTCCACAAGTTTTTTTCTCCATTTTTTCTTTGAAAAACTAGCATCTATGATCACGGATTTGCCATTTTTTATTATATCTTCTGCTATATCAAACATCTCGTTGTATGTTTTTTCAGTAACATCCTTTGAGTAAATTCCAGTGTCATACCCTTCATACTTTCTTTCAAATTTGGGTATTCCAGAAATTCTTTTCCTTACTATATCAGAAGTAATAACATTAAATGACAACTCTTCTGAAAGTGCTTTTGCGATAGTAGATTTCCCTGTCCCTATAACACCAAAAGTTACTATTGTGACAGGTTTTGAGCCGAACAAGGCATATTTCAAAGCCATCTTGTAAAATGTATCTGCATTTTTTCGTGCTCGTCTCCTTTCTTCCTCCGGCACTTCAGGCTCAAGAGACTTTAGAGTTTCTACCTTACCTCTAACAATTGCCCTATAGCATTTATAAAAATCCAGAACATCATTAATACTGTTATCTCTCATCAATCCGGATATTTCACCTATAAAAAACTCGGAGAGTTTGTAATAGCCGTTATAGTCCAGATCCATCGAAAGAAATGCAGCATCAGAAGCAATATCTATGTATCTAAATTTTTCGTTGAACTCTATACAGTCGTATATACATATGTCGCTATTTGAAAGATTAATATGTTCGAGTCGAAGGTCCCCATGACAATCTCTTATCCATCCATTTTGTAATCTTTTGATGAAAATACCGGTTTTATTTCTAAATATATTTTCGTTATAGGACTTGAGGGTACTATGCGCATTGTCGGTTATAGTCTCATTTAAGAATTTCTTTGAGGTTGAAATGTTATCATCGATAATTGATTTTATATTATCAGGCTGACCAAATTTACTAATATTGTCCGATGGTATTTGACTCTTGTAATTATCCGATATTTTTTCCGCTATCTTTGAAAAATCATCTTTAGAAACAGCGCCTTCCGCCAGGAGATTATGCAGAAAATATTTCTCAGGCAATAAATTCATTTTGACTGAATACTCAATAGTTTCATCTCCGGGGCCTAATTTCAGTTCGCCGTCCTTCAGTGAGATTTCCTCAACACAAATATAAGCATTACAGCAAAGCCTCTTGTTAAGCTCTAATTCTTTTTGGCAGTAGAACTTTCTTTTTTCTAATGTGGAATAATCAAGAAAACCAAAATCAACTGGTTTTTTAATTTTATATACATAAGGAGCTGCAATAAATACATCTGAAGCGTGCGTCTGTATATGTTTGATTTCATTCGGTGAATGCGGATATGTGTTAGGACAAAGAAGAAATTCTATTAAATCTGTTCTCTGTATCCCATTTTTATCATTCATAGAAATAGTCAACAAATATTAATAAAGCTGATTATAAAATATCAGATCAATTTTAAAGTTACCGCTAATGAATTATATCTTAATTTGGGGTTCATGGTATAGGTTTTGGGACAGTCCAACAAATATAGAATATAAGAATTAACTCCTCATCACTAATTATTTTATAATTTCACAGAAATTATCAGGGATATTTTGCGTTGTAACTAGTTGCAAACATTAAAGAGTGGGTTCCCTTACTGTACACCTTCCGAACACAGATCATAGAGACAAATAGACAGAATTTGCTGGCGCATATTCAAAAATTACTTCAAATTAATGATTTGAAATAAGTTATGAAGTGAACGAATAATCTAGTATTGAAGCATACAACTCTTGGTTCGGGTTAGTTGATACAATTGGAACTCAACATTTTACTAACTTAGATTCAATTACTTCTTAATGGGGAGAAGTATCGTCTCATGAAACTTATATCGTATTTGTAATGGCCGATATTTAGTAATCGTTAAAGTAATTATTATGCACTACCATTTTTCAACCAGAAGATATCATATGCTGCCATATCGATAGAAATTACACTATTTTGAAAATTGTATTTTTTCCGTGATAGTAAATCCGTCCAAGAATTTTCTCGTATATCAAGCCGTGAGATATCATATTTGAATTGCTGCAGCTTCTCAGTGACATTAATTATTACAAAGACTTGCTCTGTCTTGTCCACCGATGTCCTCAACAACGAAAATATTGCATCTGAAACATTTATAATTTTTTGTTCCGCATTTGGATGAAAGGTTTTTTCGTTTGTTCTTATCTCAATCATACTACCAAACTCATTTATGATTCGATAAGTAAGCGAATCACGGCTGTAAATTTCATTGAGTAGAGATTTTAAACTGATAGTTTTTCTGTTTATATCTCGCGGTATGCCGGAATATTCGACTCCATATTTAAAATTTTTAGTTGCTAGAAGACCGTGGACATAAAATCCTGGTACTCCTCTGAGTACCAGCGGTATAGTCCTTGCGGCCTGGTATCTTTTTATTTGAATCTCTTCAGGATCTGTACTGTTTTCAGAATTTAGTGCACTGAAAAGTGTTATATTTAATTCATAGGGGCTCTGAGTCCCGTCACTTTCGGATTTGTAAGATATGAGTCCACCATTTTTTACTGCCCTGTTTGCGATTATTTCCAATTCTCCCTTGCTTAGAAACTCTTTTGCACCCTGAAGGCTTATGCCGTCGTGGGAATCTAGAAAATTCAGATAAGTGGCGCAGTCTGATATTTTCTCAAGAGAAGAAGCCCATCTAGATATATGTGATGAAGTGCCCGTATAGAATGTTATTAGCACAATTGGTGCGAGCGCAAAATTATAGACCATCTGTGCCTCATCGTATCCATTTCCAAAATAGCTTATGTTCTCTTTATGAGGCACATTAGTTTCAGAGACGATTGCAACATGGGGAGCAACCAGATCGAGCACATCTCTAAAAAGTTTTACTATAGTGTGCGTCTGCTCTAGACTCGCTGATGTAGTCCCCAATTCGTACCATATATAAGTTACCGCATCTAACCTAATTAAATCAGCCCCACGTCTTACGTAATATAGCAATAGATCAATTATATATATTAGCACCTTTGGATTTTTGTAGTTTAGGTCTATCTGATCTTGGCTGAAAGTAGTCCATACGTATTTTACTCCTTTCAGTGTGTTAAATGGGGTTAAAAGTTCCGAGGTGCGAGGTCTTCTTATTAACTTAAGCTGCTCTGGGGGTATATCATCTAAAGAGTCGAAATGGGGAAATATATCTACATATTCAGGATTTTGGTGGAGAAATTCCTGAAACCACTTACTTTTAGATGATACGTGGTTGATGACGCCATCAAACATTAGATTAAAATTCTTTTTTAATTCAAGAATGTCGTCCCATGTACCGAGCTCGGGGTCAACTTCTTGAAAATCCATAACTGAAAAACCCCTGTCAGATGAATGTGGAAAGAACGGAAGTATGTGTATGATACTCCAACGATTTTTTAGAAATTTGTTGCAGACATAATTTAAAGTTTCTAAAGGTTTCTCCTCTGGGTTTACAAGCAGATCACCATAGGTAATAAGCATCACATCCTTTTCCGTGAACCTTTCACTGGGAGTAAAATCCTTTTCCCATTGTATCATGCTCTTTTTTTTATATGAGTAATATGAAATCATAACCCTAGAGATTTCCTTAAATATTGGGTCTACATTTTCTTCTCCATAAAGAAATGCTATTTTATCACAAATCCTGTTTTTTATATTTTTTGGAATTGTGAGAATGGGTCTCAAGTAATCGGGCTCGAATGAATGAAAATGTGATTTATCAATTTTTTTCATTTTATATACGGACTAGCTAGACTGCTATGATATTAAAGTTAACAATATTCTATCAGATTTCATATTCGTGAGCTATAAATCTAAAAAAAGTAATTACAATATAAGCTTTCGAAAGACACTAATTTACAAAGGCAAAAAATGGATCAGATTGGTAGTACAAAAAAATATTGGTTAGGCCTCGCATCCGTAGCTCTAGCATTTATTGTTTATTTTGCACTACCCGAAAGTTGTCCTGAGGCAGCTAAAAGGACGGCTTTCATTTTCGTTCTGGCAGCTTTTTTCTGGGCATTTGAAGTAATTCCTGTTTATGCAACTTCCCTAGTAGTTGTCTTAATGCTGATAATACTTCTAGCAAAACCAGGTGGCGTATTGGGCATGGATATCAGCGGCTACCAGATTTTTCTGCTTCCTGTAGCAAGCCCTGTGATTATGTTGTTTTTTGGCGGATTCCTTATTTCAGCAGCTCTCAGCAAGTATGGTGTAGACAAAATATTAGCTACGAAACTTCTAGGTATATACGGTAACAAACCTCATTCGTTGTTACTTGGTTTTTCCTTTACAGCCGCATTTCTCTCAATGTGGATTTCTAATACTGCAACAGCCGCTATGATGTTCGCGTTGATAACACCGTTGCTAGCTCGTTTTGACCCCGATGACGGCTTTCCGAAGGCACTAGTGCTGTGCATTGCATTTGGCTGTAACATCGGCGGGATTGCGACTCCAATAGGAAGCCCTCCTAACGCAATCGCAATCGGTTTTCTGACAGACTACGGAGTCAATGTAAGCTTTCTTCTTTGGATAGTACTTACCCTTCCATTCGCAGTTGTTATATTGGCTTTTACTACCTTCATTCTCAGTAGGCTCTTTCCCTCAAAAGAAAAAATGATTGTCCTGAACATAGAATCAGAGGACTCTCTCAAAAGAAGTGGTTTATGGGTGTCGGCAATTACGCTTTTTACAGTTTTTCTATGGTTAACGGGCTTATTTCCTGAGTCAGTAGTAGCCCTACTGGCAGCTGGAGCTCTTATCGCGGGTGGTTTTCTCGACGAGCGGGATATAAAGAATATTGAATGGCAGATACTTATTCTCATGTGGGGAGGTCTTGCGCTTGGAGTAGGTATGCAGACTAGCGGTTTGAGCGATTGGATTGTTAGCATGCCATTGTTTGAGGGCCTTGGTTTTGAGCTTTTAATTGTTTTTAGTGTATTGGGTTTATTTCTTTCCACATTTATAAGTAATACTGCAGCAGCTAATCTCCTTCTCCCAATCGTAATGAGCGTTGAGGATGAAAGTAAGATATTAATTGCATTCAGTGTAGCATTGTCATGTTCTTTAGCTATGGCATTCCCTATAACTACCCCTCCTAATGCGATGGCTTTTTCCACTAAGGTTATTAACAGCGGAAACATGTTTAAAGCAGGTACGATAATATCGATATTTGCCCTAGCAATAATATTGCTAGGATTAAGATTTGTAATTATTCCTATATACAATTT
>CBDUCG010000024.1:0-19384 GCA_965365595.1 uncultured bacterium | reverse complement strand
ATGGACCTCTAGAAACGTGTCATCCGGAATCGTTGTTCCGACACTCGGTGGCGGAGCTTCATCAAGCACAAGGAATTTCTTGGCAATCTCAAGCTTTTCATCTTCTGTATAACCCGAGATTCTTATGATCTCCATTCTGTCCTGAAGCGCCCATGGAATTGTGTGTAGTACATTTGCTGTTGTAATAAACATGACATTTGAAAGATCATAATCCACTTCGAGATAATGATCGTTAAATGTTCCGTTCTGCTCAGGGTCCAGGGCCTCTAAAAGAGCAGAAGCAGGATCGCCCCTGAAGTCCATCCCTAGTTTGTCAATTTCATCTAATAAGAAAACCGGATTATTTGTACCAGCTTTTCTTACACCCTGAACAATTTTTCCTGGCAGTGCACCAATATAAGTTCTCCGGTGTCCCCTAATTTCCGCTTCGTCTCTTACTCCGCCAAGTGATACTCTAATAAATTTACGTCCCATTGCCTGAGCTATTGATTTGGCAAGCGAAGTCTTACCAACTCCCGGTGGACCCACGAAGCAAAGTATCGGCCCTTTAATTTTTTTTGTCAGAGCCTGTACCGCAAGATATTCAAGTATACGCTCTTTTGGCTTTTCCAATCCAAAATGGTCGTCATCAAGTATCTGCTGAGCCTCTGCAATGTCTATCCGATCTTCTGTAGATTCGCCTTCCCAGGGAATCGAAAGCAGCCAGTCTATATAGTTTCTGACCACAGTCGCTTCGGCAGACATTGGAGACATCTGTTTTAATTTTTTAATTTCCTTTTTTACTTTTTGCTCGGCTTCCTCAGGCATCTTTTTCTTCTTGAGTTTATCTTCAAACTCCTGAATTTCAGATTTGAGGTCGTCTTTTTCACCAAGCTCTTTTTGAATAGCCCTCATCTGCTCTGTCAGATAGTATTCTTTCTGAGCTTTTTCCATCTGTTTCTTTACTCGGCCCCTTATTTTCTTTTCTATCTGCATAATCTCAACTTCAGACTGTAACTTTTCATAAAGCTTCTCAAGTCTTTCAGCAGGATTGATGGTTTCAAGAATTTCCTGCTTATCTTCGAGCTTGAAGCTCAAATGTGAGGAAATCGTATCTGAAAGCCTTCCTGGTTCCTCAATCGAAGATACCGTAACAAGAACTTCAGACGGGATTTTTTTGTTTAATTTTACATAGTTTTCAAATGCCGTTATCAGAGTGCGGATAAGAGCTTCTGTTTCAACCCCTATTTTGTCACCTTCAGGAATATTCTCTACTTCTACCATGAAGTAACTCTTATTAGGCAGATAGTTCCTGACACATGCTCTGTTTTTTCCTTCCACCAGCACTTTTACAGTGCCGTCGGGGAGTCTCAGCATCTGAACAATTGTTCCAATTGTACCTATGTCATAAATATCTTTTTCTTTCGGGTCGTTAGTCTTAGCGTCTTTCTGGGCAACAAGAAATATTTCCTTATTGTTTTTCATTGCTTCTTCAAGGGCGCGAATGGATTTTTCGCGGCCAACAAAGAGCGGCGCTACCATATACGGAAATATTACTACATCTCTTAATGGTAATAGAGGTAAGGTTTGTACTTCACCTTTTCCGCCTTCATTGTTAAAGAACATTGGCATGTTATTCTCCTTTACTACTGGAATTACATCCTATGCACCTAAAAACCTATGTACCTAAGCGGGCTTCCTCTTCGTAAATAAACAGTGGATCGCCCGTGCCTTTTATCACCTCTTCAGATATTACACATCGCGTAAGTCCTTTTAATGACGGAACTTCGTAGGAAATATCGAGCATTATAGTCTCAATTATGGCTCTAAGCCCCCTTGCTCCGGTCTTTCTCTTAATAGCCGCACGAGCAATTTCGGCTAGCGCCTCGTCTGTGACTTCAAGCTCAACACCTTCAAGCTCCATAAGCTTTTGGAATTGCTTAATAATCGCATTTTTAGGTTTTGTAAGAATCTCAACAAACGATTCTTCACTCAATTCCTCAAGAGTTGCAACAACCGGAATCCTTCCCACAAACTCAGGAATCAGACCAAACAGTATCTGATCCTCAGGCTGCACCTCTTTTAAAATCGCACCTAAGTCCGTCTCATCAATGTTTCCCAAACTGGCTTCAAAACCTATTGATTTTTCACCTATTCTTTGTTTTATAATATCTTCTAGACCAACAAAAGCTCCTCCACAGATAAATAGAATATTTGTAGTATCTATTTGCAAAAACTCCTGCTGTGGATGTTTTCTGCCGCCCTTTGGTGGTACATTTGCCTTAGTGCCTTCCATAATTTTGAGAAGAGCCTGCTGAACACCTTCACCAGATACATCCCTTGTAATTGAGGGGCTGTCCCCTGATTTACGCGCCAGCTTATCTATCTCATCTATATATATAATACCTTTTGAAGCCCTTTCAAGGTCATAATCTGCCGCCTGTAGAAGACTCACTATCATATTCTCCACGTCTTCACCGACATATCCCGCTTCAGTGTAGCAAGTAGCGTCAACGATAGTAAACGGCACATCCAGTAGTCTGGCAAGTGTTTGAGCCAGCAAAGTTTTACCGCTACCAGTAGGCCCTATCATAAGAATATTACTTTTTTGCACTTCTACATCAGCATTTCTTTTGCCATTGCTGTAAGCATTTAGCTCAACTCTCTTGTAGTGGTTGTAGACAGCTACGGATAATACTTTCTTTGCTCTTTCCTGGCCTATGACATATTCATCCAGGAATTTTTTAATTTGCGGTGGCGCGGGAAGGCTGGAATAGCGTTTTTTTAAAACCCCTTCTTTAGCTTCTTCATCAGCTATAATCTCGTTGCACAGCTCTATACATTCATTGCAAATGTATACTGTTGGCCCCGCAATTAGCTTTCTAACTTCTTTTTGACTCTTTCCGCAAAAAGAACAGTATAACTTCCCCTCTTTTGCGTCCTTTTTTGAAGTCACTTGGCCGCCTCCTCTCTATGAGTAATTATAGCATCAATTAGGCCATATTCTAATGCATCGTCTGGTTTTAAGAAATAATCCCTTTCAGTATCAACTCGAATTTTATCTATTGGCTGGCCTGTGTGCTTTGCTAAAACCTGGTTTATATCTTCTCTAATTCTGAGGATTTCTCTAGCGTGTATTTCAATGTCGGTAGCCTGTCCTTCCACACCGCCGAGCACTTGATGAATCATGACTCGCGCATTTGGCAGCGCATACCTTTTTCCTTTGGTACCGGCAGCCAACAGAACGGCTCCCATGCTCGCAGCCTGTCCTATGCACATAGTAGCCACATCAGGCTTTACGTATTGCATTGTGTCATATATAGCCAAACCAGAGGTCACGTGACCTCCCGGGGAATTTACATAAACATATATATCTTTTTCCGGGTTCTCTGATTCCAAAAACAGGAGTTGTGCTATAACAGTATCTGCGACAGCATCATTAATCGCAGTCCCGACAAAAATTATCCTGTCTTTTAATAAACGGGAAAAAATATCATATGCCCTCTCGCCCCTGCTGGTTTGCTCAATTACGATCGGTACATAGCTGGACATTACTGATGAGTATACAGATACTAAGTATTGTTGTCAACGTGATTTTCTTCCGCCGGGACTTCATCAATATCGGCGTTTTCCACAATAAAATCAATGACTTTACGTTCAGCGAGTGTAGCCTCGAGACCCTCTAAAAGATTGTTTTTTTCATACAATTCCCTTATCTGGGCGGTATCCATATTGTATTGCATGGCGATAGCGCCTAGATTCTCGTTTATATCCTCATCCGAGACACTGATTTTCTCTTTTCTTGATATCTCACCCAGCACCATAGAGGCTTTAACATTCCTTACTGCATGGTCCCTTACTTCCTGAAGTTGCTCCTCAGTTAGCTCCATTGGAGGGGCTCCCTGCTGCTGAGCGTTCTGCTGAATGCCCTGAACCAGCCTTTCCGCTTCCTGCTCTACAAGACTTGGCGGGGCTTCAATAGAAGGATTCTTTTCAACCAGAAGATCCATAAGCTCCCTTCTCATTTTAGTCTGCGCCTGTTTCTCGAGCTGGTGTCCCAGGTCTTCTTTAATCTTTGTTTTAAGCTCGTCGAGCGATTCAAGTCCAATACCCTTGGCAAGCTCATCGTCAACGTTTGGAAGAGTCCTTTTCAGTACATCTTTGAGCTTGATTACATAGTGAACAGCCTTGTTTCTGGCTTCTTCGATAGGAAATGTTTCGTCGTAAGTAACATCAATCTCTTTTTCTTCTTCCTTTTTCATTCCTAAAACAGCTTCTTCAAATTCGGGGATCATCTTCTGTTCTCCCACAATAAACTCCACATCTTCACGCTTTAGATCCTTAATTGTTTCCCCGTCGAGTGATCCTTCAAAATCAACAATTACCACATCACCATCTTTAACAGCTTTCTTATTCTCATAAGGCTCTTTTTCAGCTTTATGCTCTTGCAGATGTTTTATTGAAAGCTCAACGTCTTCGTCTTTAACTTCCTGCTTTTCTTTTTTGAGCTTCAATTCTTTATATTGACCAAGCTCTATCACGGGAAGAACCTCAAATATGACGGTATATTCAAAATCCTTATCAAGCTCCAGGTTGTCAGGAGGAGTTACCTCGGGGCGGTTAATCGGATTAACCTCAGCTTCTCTAAGCGCTTGTTCAAGGGTTTTAGAAAGCAATTTCTGCATTGTTTCACTACGGATCTCGCCCTTATACATAGATTCCACAACCTTTACAGGCGCTTTTCCGGGCCTAAACCCTTTTACCTTGGCCACACTGTAGATCTCTTTAAATACAGAGTCCCGCTCCGCTTTTACCTCATCTGCAGGAATAGTTACCTGTAGCTTCCTCTGTGTATCGCTCAAATTTTCCATATTAACTTTCATAATCTCAAACCCCTTGTAATCAATTATATTTTTCCAGTAATTTTAATCAGTTATTGTGCAAGACAAACCGTGAATTATACCAGAAAATTAAGAAATGCACAGTCTATGCTAGGCTATCAAGGATTTTAATTAGTCGTTTAATAATTTTCTGATGACTGAACCTTTTTATTGTCAGCTATATCTAATCCTTCACTATGAGAAATAAAAAGCCAATCAATATAACTTTGTTAATTCTTATCGTTTTTACCTGCTTCTTGTCATCCGACTTATCCCGTTCAGAGGAATCCTTTTCTTCAATATCAGAAGAAAACAAGGTCCCTGTGTCATTTGTGGCCCTGGTTGCTTCGCCCGATAAAGATAAGGAGGAAGCGCTTAAATTTATAAGCAAAAACTGGGAGCCTTCGTTTACTCCAATGATGATTGAGGCAATATATCTGAGCAATAATCCCGCATTCAAAGCAAAAATGGTAAAGCTGCTTGAAGAGAAAACAGGGCAGAAATACGGGTACGAGCTTGATAAGTGGTACGAGTGGATTTGGAATCAGAAAGAACAAGCACATCCGCAGTATCCCGAGTTTAAATCACTGTTGTACGGTTTGATAGATCCCAAATTCGCAGGATATTTCTCAAGCGACAGGAAATCAAAAATCAGGCTAGATGAGGTCAGATGGGGAGGAGTCCGGCAGGACGGCATCCCGCCGCTCAGATACCCGAAAATGATCTCTGTAAAAGAAGCAAAGTATTTAGACGATAGCAATATTGTCTTCGGTTTAGAGGTAAACGGGGACGCAAGGGCATATCCAAAGCGCATCATGGCCTGGCACGAAATGTTCGTTGATACCGTAGGAGATGAACCTGTGGCTGGTGTTTACTGCACTCTATGCGGGTCAATGATTTTATATAAAACTGAGCATAACGGCGTAAATCACCAAATCGGAACCAGCGGATTTCTCTATAGGTCCAACAAACTTATGTATGATCAAAAAACTCAGTCCCTCTGGAACACACTCTGGGGCAAACCGACCATTGGCCCTCTTGCCGACAAGGATATTGAGCTTGAGCGAATGGGTGTTGTAACAACAACATGGGGCGAGTGGAAAAAACGCCATCCCGACACCAAAGTTCTTTCGCTTGATACTGGTCACAAGCGTGATTATTCCGAGGGAGCCGCATATAGAGACTACTTTGCAACTGACGAACTTATGTTTAATGTGCCCAAACTGGACAAGCGCCTGAACAATAAAGATGAAGTGCTGGGACTGATATTTAGCCAACACCCTAATAAACCTTTGGCAATCAGCGTTAACTATCTTGCTGAAAATCCCCTATATTATAAAAATGTAGGTGATCTGAATTTCGTAGTACTTACCGACAAATCAGGCGCTTCGAGAGTTTATGAATCTAAAGGAGTCAAATTTAAAGAGTGGGACCAAAAAGGTACTGTCACCGATGTCAACGCTGATGAATGGACATTGTCCGAATCGAAGCTCACATCTTCTGACGGCAGGGAGCTTTGCCGTCTGCCGTCGCATAGAGCTTTCTGGTTCGGCTGGTACAGTGCCTATTCCAACACGGAATTGATACTTTAAAATCTGTATGTTCTATTCAAAAAGAAACAGATACTCTTCGTATCCCTCTTTTTTAAGATCTTCAACCGGTATAAACCTTAGGGATGCCGAATTTACACAGTATCTGAGGCCGGTCGGAGCAGGTCCGTCGTTGAAAACATGACCTAGATGGGAATCCGCGTTCTTACTTTTCACTTCAACTCTTTTCATCATAAACGAGTTATCTTCAACCTCAACAATATTTTCCTCAACCAGAGGTTTTGTGAAGCTTGGCCATCCTGTTCCCGATTTAAACTTGTCCTTAGAGCTAAATAAAGGCTCACCAGAAACTATATCAACATAAATACCGGGCTTTTTATTGTTCCAATACTCGTTATTAAACGCCCTTTCAGTTCCTTTTTCCTGAGTTACTTTGTACTGCAGTGGAGTGAGCTTTTTCTTAAGCTCTTCCTTGGATGGTTTAGCCTTTGCTGTTTTTTCAGGCGCTGCAGAGGCCGTGCCGGCATCAAAATTTCCGCTGTTTATTCTAAACCCGACAAATATTAATAGTACTGCCGCAATAAGTAGTAGTGTTTTCATTATAGTTACCTCCTGTTCACAAATAGATACGGCATCGATAGTTATTCAGATTCATTTTAAATAAATAGTAGTATATTCCTTTTAAATCAAGCAGTTACACGCTCTAAAGCGCAATCTCCAAACATAGTTTATGCTGTTCTCCGGGAGCTAATGTAATAATATCCATCCCTGCATTGGTCGTTTCAACGCAGACAAAATTCCTGTAACCGTCATCGGGTAAATCACTCATATTATGCGCTTTTTCACCCCATGGATTCCAGACGACTGTAGACCCACTGCCTGATTTACTGATTCGTATTTCACGGTTTAAATGCAGGTCTTCAATAATGCACTCTGTTTCAGTATTAACATAATCCTGTCTGTCTCGCCAGTAATTATAAGCGGCCCGGTTTGTTGCTTTGTCTTAAAATTGTCCACTTTGTCTATATATTCCGTATCTTCCAAGCCATAAATCGTAACATCATCAATATTCCGCACATTGTAGTAGCTGTGAAACGCGCTTGTAACAGCAAATGATTCATCTCCGCAATTTGCCATAGTTAGAATAGAGTTTAACTCCGCTCCGACACAGATTTTAAGCTCAAGGTTAAAACTGTAATCCCATAACTTGTGTGTTTCTTCAGACTCATTGAGAACCAAAGTAATCTCTGTCTCATCCGTCGATATATGCTGGGTATCACTAACCTCCCACAACATAGTCCTGGCAAACCCATGAGCAGGTTTTGTCCTGTCTGAAGGATGATCGGCAAACCATGGCCAGCTAATGGGTATTCCGCCTCTTATTGCTTTTCCCGGTTCATACCGACTTTTATCGCTTAAGAAAATTACGGACTCCCTACCGTGAGGAACAAATGATATAACATGGGCGCCATGGAGATAGATTTCAGCAGATCCGCTATCATTATTGATATGGGCATATATTAAACCATTTGGACCATCCCTGAAGCTTAGATATCTCCCGAGTGAAAATTTGCCGTTCAGATAATCAATACTTGTTTCGGACATATCCCTATTATATATCCAAATTCAATCTTTGTGGATCGGTTGGACAAATTCTAGGATGGAAAATGGTGCGAGTGGAGGGAGTCGAACCCACACACCTTGCGGTACTAGATCCTAAATCTAGCGCGTCTGCCAGTTCCGCCACACTCGCACTGTTTTGGTGGGCTGTGAGGGAATCGAACCCCCGGCCCGATGATTAAGAGTCATCTGCTCTACCTAGCTGAGCTAACAGCCCTTCTATCAAGCAAAAGAATGATTATTATAATAAGACTTCACCTAAAATCAATACAAGTTAGTATTTAACAATATTTTATTTAAAGGAAATGTCAGGAAATCGCAAAAAAACGGGATAAAAATTATTACTGAATCTCAGAAATCATTCGCTATACTTTATAGGTAGGTAAAAACAGGTTGGCTAAAAAGATTGGGTCCGGGGGTCTGTCCATACCTTTTGTAAATCATACCCTCTCAATTAAACGAAACCCTCCTTTAATGAGATTTATCGGGTAAGATTTTGACCCCCCGGGCTCCTTAACTTTGCATTATAGTATAATTTTCAGGATTAATTCAAGTGTGCGCTTTGACATGCTCATGACCCAATTAGTAAAAGTTACTCCTCTACCTTAGCAGCTTTTTCAACTCAAATAAGAATGGTTATTTTTATCTTAGGTCTGCAATCAAGTACGTTTAGGATTCATCTTCAGGTTTTACTATTGCTAGTGTGTATTTATCAAGGTCCATATATTTCCGTGCCGCCTCAAGAACATCTTCCTTAGTAACAGCATAGATCTTTTTAGGGTAAGTATTATATTCTTCCCATCCAATGCCGTAAAGCTCGTCAAAAGTAATCTTGGCTGCCTGGGCCGCGTTTTGCTGAAGACCAATTTCAAAGCTGCCCACCAAATAATTCTGAGCTCTGGCGAGCTCTTCATCTGTTACCCCTTCCTTGAGCAACAACTGAAGCTGATCCTTTATTCCAGAAATAGCCTCTTCCTCTTTCTGAGGCGCCGTTCCAATGTATACGCCTAGGAACCCAGGCTCAAGCCCTGGTGTATAAAATGAAGTAACCGTGTAAGCCAAGCTCTTTTTATCTCTGAGTTCAAGAAACAGCCTGCCGCCCATGCCTGATAGTATGGTGTTAAGAACCTCGATTGCATAATGATCGTCATCCTTCAGTGTCGGTCCCTGAAAACCGAGTAGGATATGAGTTTGAGCTTTATCCTGCTTTGTATCAAATTTTTCTCTTATTTCAGATGGCGGAGCGTCGGCCTTGATTTCAGGAAAAACCATCTCTCCTTTTTTTAAATCCCCAAAATCCATTTTAATGGTTTTCAGAACTTCTTCTTCATTTACATTTCCGACAACAGTAATTACCAGATTTTCCGGATGGACATATTTTTGGTAGTATGCACTTAAACTCTGAGTATCAAACTTGCTCACATTCTCGGGAGTTCCAAGCGGGTTAAGCTTGTACGGATGCTCGGTGTAAAGCGTATCAAGAAACAGATTCACAGTTGTTCTGAGCAAGTTATCGCCCTGCCGGTTTATTTCCGAGAGAATTTCCCTCCTGGCCCTCTCAACCTCTTCCGGAGAGAAGCTGGGATTTAGAATAACATCCGCAAATATATCCATTGCGGGAACAAAATTCTTGCTCAGTGACTCTACGGTTACACCAAAACTGTTTCTCCCTGAAAACCCTTCAACCTCTCCGGCGATAGATTCTATTTCCTGGGCAATCTGAAGGGCGCTTCGTGATTCAGTCCCCCTTGTCAGCATTCGGGAAACGAAATTTGAAACTCCGTTTGTAGACTCGTCTTCATATCTGACTCCGCCCAAAAAAGCTGCTCTTGCAGCAAATAATGGAACAGAATCGTTTTTCTTGATTAATACTGTTATACCGTTAGGCAAGACATATTTATTCACTTCTTCTGATGATGTATCTTCAGTCCCCATTTTAATTTGTTCGGCTTTGCCATTATCAATAGTTTGAGACTCATCAGTTTCGCCCATAGTATCTTTTTCAATCAAAACTTCCCCGCGTCCCTCATTTTGTTCAGCGACTTCTTTGGAAGCTTTTTGCACAATTTCAGCTATTTCCTGCTCATTAATGGTTTTGCTATCGCTGGGCAAAAGAAAACCCGCTGTCAAATTCTCATCAGTAAAGTATTTCTGGGCCGCAAGCATTATGTCCTCGGGTGTAACTTTGGACACTTTTTCAAGATATTCCTGCTCGTATCTGAAATCATCAGTCTCAACTTCAAAAAATCCAAGTTTCTGTGCTTGTCCCTGCATGGTTTCCTTAGTATATAGCGAATCGCTTTCCAGATTTACCTTAACTCTCTGAAGCTCATCTTCACTTACCGGCTGATACTTAAACAGGTTGATTTCTTTTACAATTTCAGAGAGAGCCTCTTTTGATTTTGCAGGATCTATAGTCCCACCTACTGCAAATAACCCTTCATGTTTGGGAGTAAATGCGTATGCATATACATTATTTACCAAACCCTTGTCCTCTTTAATACGTCTGTAGAGCCTAGAACTCTCTCCTCCCCCTAGAATATTGGAGAGGACATCGACAACAGGCGTATCTTCGCTTTTGGCATTTGGCGCATGATAGGCAAGGGAAAAATAGCCTTCCTGAAGGGGTTTATCTAAAACATATGTTTTAATAGAAGTTTGTTCGGGTTCTTTATCTATTATACATTCCGGAAGATCGCTGGACGGGAAACTGCCGTAAAGCTTTTCTATTTTGGGCATTACTTCAGAGGTTTCAAAATCACCCACAACAACAAGCACCATATTGTTTGGAGCGTACCACTTTTTATAAAAGTCTGTAATTCCTTCCCTGGTAAAACTTTTAACGCTCTCTTCTGAGCCAATTACAGGACGCCCGTAAGGGTGCTCGGTAAATGTTGTAGCGAACATTTTTTCACTCAAGTTTCTGGATGGAGAATCTTCACTCCTTCTTATTTCCTCAACCACTACTTCAAGTTCTTTATTGAGCTCCTCAGGGTCGAATGTGGAGTTTTGCATTGCATCAGCCAGTACGTCAAGAGCTGTATCAATAAATCTGCTGGCAATAACAACATAATAAACAGTTTCGTCAAATGAGGTAAACGCGTTGATATCACCACCGCTGCTTTCAATTACTCTGGCGATCTCTCCTACTTTTCTTTTTTCCGTCCCTTTAAACAGCATATGTTCATGAACATGCGCAAGTCCGTACTCCCCTTCTTCTTCACAAGCGCTTCCTGTCTTAACCCAGACATTTACGGCGACTACAGGAGAGGCATGATTTTCCTCAAGAATCACAGTTAGACCATTATCGAGTTTATATTTTGTGATACCATCTGTTGGCAGTGAACTTGCTTCATCGGTTTCGTTTACAGCTTCTAACTTCTGACTATCCATTGATTTCTCCTCTTGTCTGCAAGAAACAATCATTATACCTAAGATAAATAACATTAACGCGAACAATGAAAATCTGATGAACGGGCAAGAATAATTGTATATATCGAGGGGCTTTTTGAAAATTTCTGATAGATTCATATTTATACCTTAATTACTTTTATTAATTCGTTTTTGTACTATCCCGGTATTGAGTTTATTTGGCTTGGCAAAATATTGCTTTTTGTAAACCTGAAACATTAAGAATATATGTAATAATATATCCGGGAGTTTTCAGAACACCACTACTATTTTAAGAGCTTCTCTCAGGATTCTCAGCTTCATCACTGAGTTTTGGCTTGCCTTTGAGCTGTTTAACAACATAAATCGCTATTCCGATAACCGCATAGAGATAAACAATGAAAATAAACATAATCTCCGGATGGGTAATTATTGCGGCAATTATTATGGCTGCTACAACAAGCGCATTAAACGGACCGCCTATGTTAAAGTACGGGCGTTTGCTGTACCTAACATTACTGACCATTAAGAGACCAATTACAGGCGCCGCTATCAGGAAAAACCAGAGAACTGTAGAATCGGGGATAATGTTTAAGGCCGTTAACAGCATCACTGGCGATATCATTAGCCCCGCTGCAGCCGGACTTGGCAAACCTGTGAAGCTGAATTTTTCTTCGTCCCCCGATTGCACATTAAACCTCGCAAGCCTGAGAGCTGTGCAAACAACATAAAACAGCACTGCCATCAAACCCAACTTGCCCGACCCGATTAGCACCCATGTATAAATAAGAACCGCTGGCGCGACCCCGAATGATACCAAATCAGATAAAGAATCATAAGATAACCCGAACTTGCTTTCGTGATTAAAGAATCTGGCAAGCTTTCCGTCCATCATATCAAGAAACGCTGAAATTACGATAAAAGCCGCTGCCCACCAGAATCTTCTGAAAACCCATTCCTCAGGCGCTCCTCCGGCAGAGATTGCAACTACAACTTCAATTGAAGTCATAATAGATAGCAAGCCGCAAAACAGATTGCCTGTAGTAAAGAGATTTGGTAGCACAGGCATAACTCTTTGTCTTTTTGATTTTCTTTTTCTCACTTGATCAATTCCCCATCCTGGCAAGCACAGTCTCTCCCGCCCACACTCTCTGACCTTCCGTTACTTCCAGAGTGGAGCCCTCGGGCAGGTATAAATCTACTCTTGAGCCAAACTTAATAATACCAAATCTTTCACCACTTTTAAATTCCATCCCTGGCTCTGCATAAGAAACAATCCTTCTGGCTAAAAATCCCGCGATCTGTGAGATAACAACTTCCTTCCCGTCAGGTGTCTCCATAAGAGTAGACAGACGCTCGTTATCGTCTGACTTTTTTTTCATATTTTCAGGGTAAAGCCATTTCGGCATGTTGGCGATATGGAAGCTACCCTCGGTGTATTTGGTAGCCTTTACTTTTCCCGCAACAGGCATTCTATTGATATGGCAGTCATAAATCGCAAGTGAAATGCTGATTTTCAACTCACTGGAATTAAGGAAATCCCTTTCATAAGAATCCTCAACAAATATCACTACCCCGTCCGCGGGGGACAAAAAGGCATCAGAATCATTTGGAATTTTTCTTTCAGGATCTCGGAAGAAAAAGATATTCAATATGGCCAGCACAATAAGGATAAACGAAAGGACCGTAAATCCCAGAATCGCCGTTGCCCATGCGAGCAGAGACAAGACACCTATGTAAACAAATCCCTCAGACGCAACAGGCGCCCGCCTTATCCTCATTAGTTCTTTGTTTTGTCAACCAGCTTGGTCTTAAACAGCGAGCTCATCATCTTGCGGAGCTTACCGCCGGTTTCTTCAATTGGATGCTCTTGACCTTTTTTGAGAAGAGCTCTATAAACCGGACGTCCGGCCTTATTCTCGAGTATCCACTCCCTTGCAAACTCCCCGTTTTGGATCTCTGTCAGGATTTTTTTCATTTCTTTTTTAGTATCTTCGTTCACAATCCTTGGGCCTCTGGTGAGATCGCCGTATTCAGCCGTATCGCTTATGGAGTAACGCATATTTGTAATACCACCCTCATATATAAGGTCAACAATTAGTTTGACCTCATGGCAGCATTCAAAATATGCCATCTCCGGTGGATAACCTGCTTCAACCAGTGTTTCAAAACCTGCCTGGATTAATGCAGTTATTCCTCCGCAAAGGACAGCCTGCTCTCCAAAAAGATCTGTTTCGGTTTCATCTTTAAATGTAGTCTCAATAACTCCGGCTCTGCCGCCTCCGATTGCCCCTGCGTAAGCAAGCGCTATGTCCTTGGCTTCTCCTGTGGCGTCCTGGTGAACAGCTACGAGCATTGGGACTCCAGCTCCCTTTTCAAACTGCCCCCTGACTGTATGTCCAGGCGCTTTTGGTGCTACCATAAAAACATCAACATTAGGAGGAGGAATAATTTGGCTATAGTGAATATTAAGGCCGTGACTGAAAGCAACCGCGTCTCCAGGACTCAGATTTTCAACTATCCCTTCCGCATAGATCTCGGCCTGGCTGGTATCCGGGGCAAGTATCATAACTATATCAGCCCATTTGGTGGCTTTGTCTACAGTCATTACATCAAATCCAGCACCTTTTGCTTTATCCCAGCTACTGCTACCTTTTCTCAAGCCAATTGAAACTTTCATGCCGCTGTCCCTTAAATTTTGAGCATGGGCGTGCCCCTGACTTCCATAACCTATAATCGCTACCTTTCTTTTTTTAAGTTTGCTCTGTTTAATGTCCTTATCGTAGTAAACCTTCATTCCTTATCTCCTGTATCTGATGTATCTGAATTTTTAGCATCCCGTTTCATGGCCACTGTACCTGTGCGGGCTATTTCCTTAATTCCCGTTGGTTCCAAGAGCTGTATAAATGCATTAACCTTTTCTTTATCACCGGTGAGCTCAAAAGAATATGATTCAGGGCCTACATCTATGACTTTCGCCCTGAATATATCCGCTATTCTTAACACTTCTGCCCTGGTTTTCTCATTAGTTCCAACTCTTATCAATATCATTTCTCTCTCTACTCTTGGATCATCGGTAAGATCATCGACCCAAATAACATTGACCATATTATTGAATCTCTTTATGACCTGTTCAATGATAAAATCATCGCCTGTTGTAACAAGAGTAATTCGTGACGTATCCGGGTCCAGGGTTTCGGCTACGTTTAAGCTTTCTATGTTAAACCCTCTAGCGCTAAACAAGCCCGCAACTCTGGACAACACACCAGATTCATTGTCTACAAATAGAGATATTGTATGTCTCACTGATTATGAACCTCCGGAATTAATCGATTAATATTTCTTTCATAAGGGAATTGAAACCAAGACCCCGTTACTCTTTAAAAACCTCTCTATTATACTTAAAACAACAAATTAAGCTACATCAACAGCGCCTAGAATCATGTCATCCATTGCCCCACCCGGCGCTATCATCGGATAAACAAGCTCCTCGCAATCTACCATTATTTCAATCAGAACTACACCTTTTGTAGATAGTCCTTCTTTTAATGTAGCTTCTAACTCACCTGGCTTCTCCGCCTTGAGTCCCTTTGCTCCGAAAGATTCCGCAAGCTTAACAAAATCCGGCAGAACTCCGAAACGGGAAGCAGAATAATTTCCGTCAAAGAACATTGTCTGCCACTGCCTGACCATGCCGTGGTGACCGTTGTTGAGAAGAATTATTGTTAGATCCATGTTGTGCTCTACTGCCGTAGCAAGCTCCTGCATATTCATCTGGAAGCTACCGTCGCCGCAAACACAAACGACCTGTTTGTCGGGACACGCAAATTTTGCTCCCATAGCCGCAGGGAAGCCAAATCCCATCGTTCCCAGTCCACCCGATGTTATGTGGGTCCGTGGATGGTTGAATCTGTAGAACTGAGCAACCCACATCTGATGCTGACCAACGTCTGAAACAATTATCGCGTCATCTTCTGTGATATTACTCAGAGTATCTATTACGTAAGTCGTCAAAATTTTATCGCCGTTTTGATTGTAACTCATCGGATGTTTGCGGTCCCATTCAGCAATCTGCCCGCGCCATTCTGTTCGGTCTTTTTCAATTTTTTCGGGAAGCGCTCCAAGAATTTGCCGCAGAACCAATTTGGCATCACCTACTATTGGGCAATGTACTAAAATATTCTTGTCAATTGTAGACGGATCAATATCAATGTGAATGATTTCCGCATTAGGAGAGAATTTTTCAAAATTTCCTCCGGTTGCCCTGTCATCAAATCTGGCTCCTATCGAAATAACAAGGTCGCTGTTATGAACCGCCATGTTGGCCGCATATGATCCGTGCATACCTAGCATGTGAACATATAGCGGATCGTTCTGGGGATAAGCTCCGAGTCCCATCAGAGTTGAGGTAACAGGTATCTCCAGTTTGTGCGCGAATTCAAGAAGCTCATCCGTGGCATTTGAATGAATCAGCCCTCCGCCGCCAAAGATAATCGGCCGTTTAGACTTTAATATCATCTCAACAGCTTTTTCAACCTGTTTCGGGTCGCCTTCAGTGGGAGGCTTGTAGCCTCTTAAGTTAATTTCTTTTGGAATAATAAGCTCGTCCTCTTCCAAAATAACATCCTTAGGCATATCAACCAGTACCGGGCTAGGACGACCGGATGTGGCGATATAAAAAGCTTCTTTCATGGTTTTTGGGAGATCTATCGCTTTTCTGACAAGATAGTTATGTTTTGTGCAGGGACGCGTTATTCCAATATGATCCGCTTCCTGGAAAGCATCGCTTCCAAGATAAGGCAAAGGAACCTGCCCGGTAAATACTACTATCGGAGATGAGTCCATCTGCGCAGTTGCTATTCCCGTAACAGTGTTTGTAGCAGCCGGCCCCGAGGTGCAGAGCACAACTCCTGGCTTCCCTGAAGCCCTGGCGTATCCGTCAGCCATATGTGTCGCGCCTTGCTCATGCCTGCTTAGGACATGTTTTATCTTGCCTTCAAACTTGGGCATTACATCATAGACTTTGAGCACATAACCGCCGGGAAGTCCGAATATTACATCTATTCCTTCTTCTATAAGTGTTTCAAAAAACATTTCGGCGCCAATCATTCTAGCCATTTCAAAATTACCCCCGTGTGGTTTATCTTGCTCAGTATCTATTCTTTATCTACAAGTTTTTCTTATGAGCTTCTATTTGCGTTTAAATTTGTTTATGTGGGCTTCCATTCGGTCTTTGAGCGAAAGCTTAATTTTTTTTAGTCTTCTGACCTCAACTTCGTCATCGAATGTCATATTCTCTTTCTTTTCCAGACTATTTACGACTTCGTCAAGTTCTCTATGCTCGAAGTAGATATTTTTAAATTCCTCATCTTGTTCAAGCAGTTTTTCTATTAATTCCGATTCGTTCATTTTATCTCCTTTATCTCCCATCTTTTGATATTTCAGCCTCGGACTTTCTCAAATATTGAGGAGCGAGATTCATTATTTCATTGTAAACATGTTTATTATCCCGATCTCCTTTAAATTTTCCAATCTCTGAGAATACCAGATTTGAAGCTCTTGGAAAGTTTATATTAACCGGGGCAAACATTATATCATTGCTTAAATTATCTTCCAGATATTCCTTGTAAAGTAAAGCTCCATCCCCTATTAATATTGTATTTCTTTTTATTAATTCAAGCAGTTGTTTGGGAGTAACAACCGCATCTTCCATAATTCTCTCCAATTCGCCGTTCCTGAAACTGAAAAGAGATGTAAACACTTCACCCTTTCTTGCGTCAATTACAGGACAAATATCATAAGAACAAGCTGATAAATTCATGGCAAGGTTCTTAAGGGAAGAAACCCCTATCAAAGGAATTCCCAGAGAGTAACAAATTCCCTTGGCTGTGGAAATCCCAACCCTGAGTGATGTAAAAGACCCGGGTCCCGAGGAAACTGCCACACCTGTGAGGTCCGATTTTACCATACCCATTTCAGAAATAAGCCAATCAATAGCCGGGACCAGCTTCTCGGTATGCTTGGGGCCAATATTAAAATAATATTCACCTAGTACGGAGTCTTCCCCCACAATAGCTAGGCTTGCCGCGTATGTCGATGTTTCAATAGCAAGTATTCTCATATTTATTAGCTTTAACGAAATAATAAGACTAAAAAAATGACAGTATTCGTAATCGAGGCAGGCGCTGACCTAAAACAGATTCAACGAAAGATCGAATGATTAATCAGATTCTATTTAAGTTTGTGCATCTATTTTAGTTAAGCAATTTTTTGAGATCTGCCAACCCGTTATGCCCGTACTTCAAGTATGGATTCTATTACTCAACGATTAAGAGTACCTGTTCCTAGTTTTAACCCATCCGATTTAACACAGATATTACTCTGAAAGGGCTTCTTTCGGTGTTGCAGGATTTTTTACAAGCCCGCTATGAGCAAGGATTTCGTATTTCAATTTTTCCATAATTTCAGGATTATCTTTTAGAAATGATCTAGAATTTTCCCTGCCCTGACCAAGCCTTTCTCCGTCATACGAATACCAGGTACCGCTTTTCTCCACAATATTTGCCTTTGTTCCTATGTCGATCATCTCACCTGTTTGAGATATCCCCTCTCCGAACATTATGTCAAACTCAGCGTTCCTAAACGGCGGAGAAACTTTATTCTTTACTACTTTGGCCCTGACTCTATTACCTTTTACTTCTTCTCCGTCTTTTATGGAACCAATTCTACGGACATCAATACGGACTGATGAATAAAACCTTAGAGCCGTACCCCCGCTGGTTGTTTCAGGATTCATATAAGGCAGAGTGCCTATTTTCATTCTTGTCTGATTCACAAAAATCACAAGTGTATTTGACCTGCCGACAGTCGCCGTTAATTTTCTGAGCGCCTGAGACATTAGTCTTGCTTGAAGCCCGACATGGGTATCGCCCATTTCTCCCTCAATCTCGGCTCTTGGAACAAGTGCGGCAACAGAATCAAGAACTATGACGTCAACAGCCCCCGACCTTACAAGTGTGTCCACTATCTCAAGGGCCTGCTCGCCAAAATCGGGCTGGGAAATTAAGAGATCGTCAACTTTTACACCTAATCTCTGCGCATAATTGGGATCAAGCGCGTGCTCAGCATCTACGAAAGCAGCGATTCCGCCCTGTTTGTGAGTTTCGGCTATTACGTGAAGTGCGAGTGTCGTTTTTCCTGAGGACTCAGGTCCGTATATTTCAATAACTCTGCCTTTGGGAAACCCTCCTACGCCAAGCGCGGCATCAAGTCCGATTGAGCCCGAAGAAATTACTTCAAGCTGGGGAATAGGAGAATCTGATCCAAGCCTCATGATAGACCCTTTTCCAAATTGCTTTTCTATAGAAGATATCGCAAGGTCTATTGTTTTTTCTTTTTCTCCGGGTCTTTCTTTCTGCAGTGCGGTTTCAGTAGTTGATTCTTTAGCCATAATACCACCAAATTATACATTATTTAATAAACTTTTCCTAATCATATCTAGCGCGTTTAACACTGTCACGAGCTTTATTTCCTCTCTTGTGCCACGGAAGTGAAACTCGTTAACAATAATTTCTTTTTTTTCTGTCTGAAGCCCTATAAAAACAGTACCGACCGGTTTCTCGTCCGTTCCCCCGCCGGGCCCTGCTATTCCGGAAATACCTATACCGAAATCCGAACCTGAGAGTTTCTTAACCCCATTTGCCATGGCCTTTACAACGGGATCACTGACCGCGCCATGAATTTCGATTAGCTCCATTCGCATACCAAGAATATCAACTTTAGCTTGGTTGCTGTAAGTAACCACTCCTTCTAGAAAATAAGACGAACTCCCTGCTACATTGGTAATTCTATGTGAAAGTAAGCCGCCCGTGCACGATTCCGCAGTAGATAGAGTTAATTTCTTGTGTATCAGCAAATTCCCGACGACTTCTTCTAGCATTTCTCCCGTTGTTGTAAAAATATAGT